>CAYTBO010000207.1:0-1501 GCA_964436055.1 uncultured Ohtaekwangia sp. | reverse complement strand
GTTCTAATGCCTGGGTTGCAAACGGAAGTGCGGCCCTGGCTTTCCGCCATGAATATTTTTATGATCACCTCTGAGTTTGAAGGCTTACCCGTAGCACTTCTGGAAGCCATGAGTATGGAGTGTGCCATTGCAACAACTGATGCAGGAGGTATCCCAGAAGTGATTCATCACAATAAAAGCGGGCTGTTGGTGCCTGTTGCTGAATGGAGCAGACTCAGTGACGAAATAGAAAGTCTGCTTAGCAACAAAGATGAAATGGAGCGATTGGCAGTGGCTGCCAGGAAGCGGGTTTTGGACAACTATGGGCTGGAAAAAATGGTGACCTCGCTTGAGAAATTATACCAGACTACACTGAAGCCCTCAACGTAATTCGCAACAGGAGCTTTTAACCTGGAATTTGGAAAATGAAATGACCATCCGTTCTGCTTCAGAGAAAGACATTCCCGGCATCGTAAACCTTCTTAAAGCAAGCCTGGGCGAATCCTTGATGCCTAAGTCTGAACATTTCTGGCGATGGAAACATATTGATAATCCATTTGGACAATCACCCGTACTACTTGCATTTGATGGTGATAAGTTGGTTGGAGTACGTGCATTCATGCGATGGGAGTGGATGCAAGGTAAAAAAATTTACAAAGCGGTTAGGGCTGTTGATACGGCAACGCATCCGCAATACCAGGGAAGCGGAATCTTTCGCAAACTGACCTTATCGTTAGTTAATCAGTGCCAGGAAGATGGGGTAGCATTCATTTTCAACACCCCTAATAAAATAAGTAAGCCTGGATATATCAAAATGGGGTGGCAAAGTTTGGGGAGGATGCCACTCCAGGCATTTCCGGTTTTATCCGTTGGTAAAAGAAAGGATGATTTTGAGATCAAATACGGATTGAATGAAGGGCATCTGAAAAGTTTCTTTAGTAAATCTCCATTGTATGAGTTACAAGCTAATACGACCGGGCTATCCACCCATCATACATCCGAAACGATACACTGGCGATACAAAGAAAATCCCAATGTTTCCTATTATATGTTTGAGGATGAAGAAAGTGGATCAGCGTATATCACATTGTTTCGGTTAAAACCTTCCCGCATCGGGCTGGAGTTGAGGATATGTGATGCTTTTTTTAAGTCACCATCACGAATTTACAAGGAGCATTTGTTGAAGGTGGCGCTTGAGGCTAAAGCTCAATTCATCACCTTTTCCGGGCAACAAAATCTTTTTCCGCTTTCGCTCCGATTTGGTCCTGAAATAACAATGCGGCAGTTGACTACTGAGAATTTTTTATCTTTCAGGGATTGGAAACCCACGTTGGGTGACATGGAGGTATTCTAAATGCTACAGGGAATTTTGATATGGCTTATTACCTTGCTCCTGGCTTATTTTGTCATAGGCGCACTCCGGCAAAAGTTCAATTACATCAGCAACAGGTACCTCCTGATCCTTTTTCTATATCACTCTTTGCTAGCCGTTAGTTATTATCTGTATGCCCTTTTCAATCCT
>CAYTBO010000206.1:0-1521 GCA_964436055.1 uncultured Ohtaekwangia sp. | reverse complement strand
TACGTCTGAGACACTTTTAGTTACGCAGCCATTTTCGCGATGGACACTTTTTTCCCGGGAAATGGAGCCGCATTTTTTAGAAATTCACGAACTGCCGTCATTAACTCCTCAATGGTTCCATGGCGGTGATTTCTGGTAACGTTGGAATGCAACTGCCGCCAAAGACGCTCAATTTTATTTTCATCGGGAGAGTATGGTGGCAAGAAGTGGAATACAAATCTTTGTCCGTACTTGGATAGCCACTGAAGTATCACCCTTGATTTGTGAATGATGTAATTGTCCAGAATGAGGTGAATCCTTGTGGATTTCCGATAGGCCGCAGAAATCCTTTCCAGCATCGCAATGAAAAGCAACGAATTTTTAGAACTGCCCTCGGAGTAAATAATTGCGCCTGTTCGATAGTTTACTGCACCCGATAGATAGTGTTTTTTGTTTTGGCCCGGCGTAATCACCAGGTGCTGGGTCCCCTTCTTCATATAGGCGCGACCCATTTTTGGATTCAAATGAATATCAACCTCGTCTGCATAGAAAACCTCATCTCGTGGGCTTGACCGTTTCACCACCCGGGCAATTTTTTCAAGTATTAATCTCCTGCCCCGTATGGGTTTGCGTAAGGCGGGCTTTGGCATGCCCAACCGACACTGGAAATTAAGGAGCAAGTTGCGAATGTGGCTTAGAGAAAACTTGACCCCAAACTCTTCCTGGATTTGTAATGAAAATAGCTCCAAAGACCAAGTAGAGCGTTGCCATCCCAAGTCCCTGGGATTCATGTCGACCAGCTCATAAAGCCGTTTAAGAATGGAGTCATCCACTTTTTTAGGTTCTTGGAAAAATCGTCTGTCAATCAATCCCTCTTCTCCCATTTCTTCAAACCGGTAAAGGGTTCGATAAACCGTAGCACGAGCACACTCCAATAAATCGGATATCGTTGCAACGGGAATTTTCTCAGCCAAAAGAAGAATTATTCTGCACCGAACAAATTCTATGCGATTTTTGGATTTCTTGGCTCTATGAACAATCCTCCTCTTTTGCTGGCGTGATTGAAAGAAAGTATCTTTTAACATTGGGGCTTCCTTTTAAGGCATGTTAATTGTTGCAACTTTAAATTTGCCTTGAGGAAGCCCCTCCTTCATGCTGCCCAAATTGATCCTATGCACACATGTTCACTATGTCAATAAGCCTGAATTTTCATAAGTCCTTTGATATCAATTTGATCCCATTGTAGTGCAAGCTATTTAGTTATTACCTGGTTATTTTCTGAAGAAAAGAGATAGGGAAATTTTGAATCAAATAAATATTCAAGATCGGTTTGCGATAGGAGATTAAATTTCCTTAAATCCAATACCGAGAAGGTTGTCTTAAATATATGGCCATCGTATTGATCGTTGTTGGCTTTCTTCCAGAAATCTTCGGTTCCAATTTTAAATGGTTCAAATGGAGCAGCAACAAGCTCGGAATCATTGGGATCGATAATGTTTTCAAGTAGAGCCATTCTTAGAAGCCATGGTTTAATGCTGGCAT
>CAYTBO010000205.1:0-1556 GCA_964436055.1 uncultured Ohtaekwangia sp. | reverse complement strand
AACTAAGTACAGCACAATGCTCAATCTTGTTGTATGCAGCAAGTTCGTCTTCAAAGGCTTTAATGTGAGGGCCTACTGTCGATATCCAGTTTGTCTCAAAAGCTTCATTAACAAACTGAATTTCTTCACCACTCATGTGGGGCGGGGAGAGGTATATTCTTTTCTTATCTGACATTTTTTCTATTCAAAACCCCAAATTTAAGATTCAAAAATTAAACCCCAATTATGCAATAGATATGATGAATTGGACTAAATGACAACCTTTAAACTCCATCGTTTGGTGACCCGAACTTCTTTGTCTGAAAAGACTGATAATAGAAAGCCGGGATTAATAATAACAATAAGGTGGGGTTTAGGACCAACCGATGAAGAAAGGAAATCATCGGGCCATTATAGGACGGCCAGTTTAGTTTTAGAATAAAGTATGGAATGAGGAAGAACACCAGGCCAAAAACCTGAACCCCAATTGAAAAGATGACATATTTTCTCTCCCTGAACAAAGCATAAATCAGTCCAATGACGAAGAGATCATTAAGCAAAAATCGAATGCTTCGGTTGAAAATAAACTTATGAATCTTTACATCACTTAAATTCAATAAAGCTGCTATATCGATTCGTTGATAGAGGAAAATCACTACCAATCCAGTGGCTGATCCAAGCCCGACAATCCACCTAAGCAGTGTGGCGCTTTGCATTTTTCAAGGCAAATTTTGTTACCCACCAAATCCAGAACAGAAATACGGCAACATAAATAATGGCGGTAAACAGGTATTTATGAACGAAATAAAACTGATCAGGCAATTGAAGAGACACTACGAATAAAAGTCCGATGCGCCCCAGGTTGGTTAGGTGGATTACCAAAAGGCCAAGAGGAAGAAACCAAGCCATGCTTTTCGTTATCGGACCAAATGCAACCAGAAAGGCTGCAAAGATGATCATCACGTTCAGTCCATTGCAACCTTCAAAGACAGAGATCACGGCTCTATTATTAAGTTCAATGTAAGTAGTTGCCTTTCCGGGAAGATCATGCGCTTCACAATCCCACCCGGAAGTACGCAATGCAGAAGCCGTTTGTTGTGTCACCCATCGGGTAACCGGGTCAGGTTTTGGATGATAAGCAGTTACATACCATCCATACAAGAGATTTCCCACAATGTAAAGTCCGATGAACTTTGCCAGGAAAAGTATTGTGGGTTTGAATTCCTTGAAAAACTTCATGGCCTCCTTCTGCTCTGCCGCTGGTTATGAGTCTTTCCCTCCGGAAGGCCGGTCTGAGAGGGATGGCTAAATTTCTTTGCGTTTGATCGGGCGGGAACGCCTACCACAGTGTCTCCTTCCGGAACATCATTGGTTACCACCGCGCCAGCGCCTACCTTGCAATGGCTACCTACAGTTAAACCATTAAGGATATTTGCTCCTGCTCCCACCAACACCGCACTTCCTATGACTGCTTCTCCGGCAATGTTCACGCCCGGCATGATGGAAGAATAATTACCGATTCGGGTATCATGCCCAATGGTCGTATTTAAATTGATTAAAACATGGGACCCAATTTT
>CAYTBO010000204.1:0-1676 GCA_964436055.1 uncultured Ohtaekwangia sp. | reverse complement strand
ACAGAACCACCCAAGTGTTTGTTGGCATTGAAATCGGCTACTCCCACTCAGGCGGAGGAGTTCGAGAAGCATTTGGAAAGGCGCGCTCACATTCTTTTCTAAGCGGACAAGAATCAGCAATTTTCAACTCCGGAACTGGAATTTCCGCATCATCTCTGGTTAGAAACCTCACTTTTGTATCGATTGAAGTTGCATAAAAAATTCCACTCACTTCAAGGTTGGAATCAACGGCAAAAATATTTGTTTTAAGCCTGCCAATAGCTGGTTGAAATAGATCAGTTATTCCCTCTTTTTGATCCCGGACAATTTTCCAAAATTCAAACGCCTGATCAGAAAGGCTCATTTGCTCAACTTTAATCATAAACCTGCCAAAATGAAAGGTCCATTGGTTAAATGGAACATATCCAACTTCAATTTTCTTATAAGTACCGTTCGTATTAAGTTTATCATTTAATCGCGGCTTACCCTCTGGATCGGTAACCCAACAGATACAGCATGTACACTCGCCTATGTAAACAAAATCTCCGGGAAATAGCCTTGTGCCCGTATAGGTATACCCGCTACATGGTGGGGGATCAGGAGTGGCAAAGCAATTGTCGTTTATACCTCTCCCCTTTGGGAAAGCTTGGGCCAGATAGGTTCCTGAGTAGCGCCAGCGCATGTACCTGTTTTCGCCTTCAAGGCCCTTGCTATCCATAAAGACCCTGAAGCCATATCTCGTTGGACCATCCAGTGGTTTAAAGGTTTCCCACAAATAGTAAAGGCTGTCGATTTCCGCTACCGGCTTCAATTCGTCTGGTACAGATTCGATCATGCTGCCATCAACCAATTCAATACGCACAGCATATTTCTTTCCTACAGTTCCTCTGATTCCTTCAGGTGCTGTTTCATAAGTCCCACTACCGACAGATTTAAGTATCTCACTTTCGCCATCATCAGAAAAAATCGAGACTTGCCTTGCAGAAATCGGCACAGGATTGCTCACAATATCATCTGCGTTGGACGAACGAAAAATTTTTATGGTATATGGCCCCGGTTGATTGGTAATGACCCCATCAACGACAATTATCCCATCCTCCGTATCCCTGCTCTCAATATCAAGTCGATCAACGCAGGCAGAAACCAACAAAATGAGAAAAACTTGTGAAGGTTTTAGCATATCTAAATATAACACTTAACTGAATCAATTGAGTCACGCAAAATTGGTTAGATTTAAATTCTTAAAATCTTTAATTCAAATTTCTGCAGCATTTGAATAATTGAAAGTTTTGTAAATATCAATGGCCAGTATTTAGCTGGCCATTGATATGCCGGATTACCCACAATTGGAGCAATTCACTCCCTCACATGGCTCGTCTTCTCCCTGCAGAGTCAAGCAGGTGCTTTGAAAATAAAAGCAACCATCCCTACAGCGTGCGCAGCATTGCACGAATGGATCGCAATTTCCACACGTTCCTCCTTTGACACTTTTTTGCTCAGCCTTGCTAAGCATTTTCACTCCCTGGATTTTCAAAATGTTCTTTAACATAACTTTAAAATTTTGTTTTAACAATCCCCAATCTTACGGCACCTGGGGTTATGCCATCCCGTCTTGCGGAATACCCCAAACTTAAAGTGTGAGAGTCCTGTAATACCGGACTGAGAAAAAAACATAGCCTAAAAGTTATATCCCTATT
>CAYTBO010000203.1:0-1687 GCA_964436055.1 uncultured Ohtaekwangia sp. | reverse complement strand
TTGGATTAGCTGTTGGAGGTGTGACAGGTGGAATTGCTGGAGGAATAAGAACTGGACTGCATAATGCAAAGCCGTCAAATATTCCAGAGAATATATGGAAAGGTGGAACGGTCGCACCTGGTCGAAATCCATGGTCTCTTAACAATACTCCTGTACAACAAGCTGGAAGTGGTGCCATTACAGATTTAAGAGCACCAATAAGTAAGCTGCAACATGTGTACGGCAGGCATTCAGAAGATTTTGGTTTTGGTGATGTCAATTGGAATAATCAAACAGCAAAAGAGTTTTTTGATGTTTTAGGTAATCATGTAAACGATCCAAATATATGGACTTATTCAGGGACATATAGGGGGAATATTCCTGCCTTACACTATTACAATCCTAATACACATCAATGGGTAGGTACCACTTTAAGTGGAGATTTGTTATCAGCATGGCGATTAAATCCTCAGCAAGTAAGGTACATGATTTTATTAGGAAATATACAATAGGAAAAATGCATCAAGGAGAAATATTCGATATGGTTTTTATTTACCCTTTTACCATTTTTGATAAGGGGGTAGTTGATCAAGCATTTAAGGAGTATTTAGAACTAAATCAAATAGACTATGGGCTAAAAGGTTCTATTAGTAGTGGAAGATTTAAAGGAGAGAGATTCATTTTACAATATTATTTGAATGATGATGATCATGAAGTTGTATTTGAGCGAAGTGGTGGAACTACCAAAATGACAACAATTGACAGAGATTACAATTATGCGGCTTATGTCTTGGGTATTTATAATTCAAGATTGATTGACCCCATAAATGCTGAAATTGCACTAAAGGACATGAAAGAAGAGTTCAAAACATTTGTTGGAAAATCAAAATGTGCTTTTTGTTTTGCTGGATATGGTGTATATAATTTACTTGAGAACTGCGAAAAATGGAAGAAATGTTTTGATAAAATCGCTAATGATGTTCCTCTTATAATTACTAGTGAACGATTTTCAGAGGAATATCTATTTGGCAACGAAAAATATCAGCGGGATGATGATATTTATTACAAGATTGATCCGAGCTCACAGATATTATAAATTCATTGATACGCCAACCTTGTCTTGACGGCTCGTAATACAGCATCAAGATTATACAAGATACATTCCTTGTCTCGTTGAGCGCAGCGAGCTGGCTTGATCTTTTGCACCAGTCTATCGCGACGAACACCTTATAACTACGTGTGGGTAAGCCTTAGCGGGAGAGGCTTAGGTCTTTTTTTCTTCAACTGAAAAATCAATTGAAAGAAAAAACACTCAAAATATGTATCTTCCTGTGGCAAATGGGCTGTTTAAAATTAGACATACGGGACAAAAATGAGCCACCGCTCAGGGTGGTCCATCGAGCATTGGAGGTAGTCCAAAAAAGGAATGTAAATTACTACCCCTTCGGCCTCCGTATGGATGGAGACTGGGCGGAAAATACCAGCCTCAATAATGAAAAGTATCAGTATAACGATATCGAATACCTCCAGGATCATGGATTAAATATCAATATGGCCCGGTACCGGATGTTGGATCCGGGTATTGGAAGATGGTTGGGCGTGGATCCGAAAGCGGAGGCTTTGATGGGCATGAGTCCCTATAACAGCATGGGAAATAATCCAATTTCCTATACGGATCCTGATGGTGACTTAGTTTGGTTCGTACCTG
>CAYTBO010000202.1:1126-1827 GCA_964436055.1 uncultured Ohtaekwangia sp. | reverse complement strand
ACAGATCCCAACAATACCGCCTTCAAGGTGAACTCCGGAATAAAATCGCTTGCAGCGATGTAGGGTTTAAAGGATTTCTTGTCTTCCATACACAAAGTTTAGGTTGGGAAAAACATCATATCAGGGGCACAATTACCAATTTTTCTTACTTTTAGCGCTTGCACTGATAACACAATTATATGACTTATTCCGTAGTTACCATTGTTTATTTACTTCTTTTGATTGGTGTTATCATCTATAAGAGCAAAAGTGTAAAGAATGAAGAGGACTTTATCGTGGCTGGCCGAGGTGCCCCGGTGTATCTTTTAATAGGAACATTGATCTGTACCTGGATTGGTTCAGGAAGTCTTTTTGGAACTGCGGGTCTCAGCTTTAGATCGGGTTTTGGGGAATTATGGTTTTCTGCCGGTGCATGGATTGGCATCGTTATTATCTATTTCATTGCGGAGCGGGTACGGAAAATCTCTAAATTCACACTCACCGACTTATTGGAGCAACGATATAATCACACAGCCAAAATTCTTGGTTCGATCACCATCATTGTGGCCTACCTGGTGATTGCGGGCTATCAGTTCAAAGGAGGAGGAAGATTCATCTCCATTCTTTCACAAGGAAGTATTGATGTACAAACCGGTGCCTTCATCTCTTGTATTGTCATAATAGTTTTCACTGCGGTTGCAGGAATGGTATCCATTATTTCC
>CAYTBO010000202.1:0-1116 GCA_964436055.1 uncultured Ohtaekwangia sp. | reverse complement strand
CCATTGATATTTTTAATGGAATACTGATGATCGTTGCCATGTTTTTGGCATTACCTTTTGCCATAGCATCACATGGTGGCATCGATGAAGTAATCAATACCATCAACACCAAGAGTCCGGAATACCTGTCATTGTTTGAAGGACGTGATCCCTGGTGGATATTAGGAATTATCCTTCCAACATTTCTGCTGCTGGTAAGTGAAAGCAGCATGTACCAAAAATTTTCGTCCGCAAAGGATGCAGCTTCGGCAAAGAAAGCAGTACTGGGGATGCTGGCCGGTGTAGTGCTTATTGAGTTTGTCATGTGTACCATTGCAGTGGTAGGCTATGCGATCTACTCAAGCGATCCTCGCTTTTTTATGCCGGACGGATCTATCAACAGAGGCATGGCAGAAGAGGTTATCCTAAGGATTGGTTATGAACAAATTCCGACTTTTGCGGGAGCTATGCTATTCGCTGCCGGTGTGGCGATCATATTGTCTACAGGCAATACTTTTCTTATGGTCACTTCAACGAACCTCACCCGGGATATTATCAGGCCATACTTCTTCAAATCCATGACGGATTCAAAAAAGATTGTGCGGTTGCAACAATGGCTTATCGTTGGACTAGGTCTGCTGGCTTTTGTGATGGTCACACAATTCGAAACGGTATTGGAGATGGCTTTTATTTCTTATACGATGATCGGGGCATCGCTGGCGCCTGTACTTTTGGCGAGCTTCTTTTGGAAAAGGGTCACCTCGGCAGGTGGTGTAAGTTCTATTATAGCGGGCATGTCGGTGCCGGTAATCAATAAAGTACTTGAACTGGCGGATATCTCCATTTTCATGCTGCCTGTAGATACCGACTATATTGCCATACCCTCATTGGTAGCCTCTTTAACCATGTTGATTGGTGTAAGTCTTTTAACAAAGAAACCATCTGAGGATAAATGGAAGCCTTTCTTTGACTAAACCGGTGACCGGTAACAGGAAGCGTGCAACCGTTTGCCGACTTTGTGCACTCGAAAACGATTGCAAACGCAGTTTTGGGTAATAATTTTACTAAATTTGCACCCTTAACAATTGACACAAAACCATGCAAGAAAGTGGAGTGAAACCCTCAAACGCATCAGTT
>CAYTBO010000201.1:0-1831 GCA_964436055.1 uncultured Ohtaekwangia sp. | reverse complement strand
TCGATGAACCATTTTCTCATCATCTTTAAAAGAACTTCATGGCACAAACAAAGAAGTCGCAGAGAAATCACAAAGTTAGAATAACCTCTGTGACCTCCGTGTGTATCCCTCTGTGCGCTCTGTGGTAAAAAGATTTTGGTTGGTACTTGTCCCCTTTGAGCGGGCCACAACCTTTCGTATTTTGGGCAACTAATTGTGCTTCATGTCCGCTCCTCTACCCCCCTTCAGCTGTACTCACTCACCCAGCATCCCAGAACTGCTTCAACAATTGAATTGCTCCATAGCCATCACCACCTACCAGGCCGGCAAAGTAATTTTTATCAGCCCCAAAGATCGCGATCATTTGATTCAATTGCCGCGACAGTTTGCCAAACCCATGGGCTTAAGCCTTCGTCATGGCAAAATGGCTTTGGCAACGCTGAATGAAGTAGTTGTGCTGGCCGACAATAAAGAGCTGGCTATTACCTACCCAAAGCAACCAAACACCTATGATGCGTTGTTCATTCCCCGAGCCGCCTATTACACAGGCATCGTGGATATTCATGATATTCATTGGACATCAAATGGATTGATCGCAGTGAATACGCGATTCTCTTGCTTGTCCTATATCAATGATAACTACAGTTTCGAACCGTTTTGGAAGCCCCATTTCATAAGCAAAATCACCTCTGAAGACCATTGCCACCTGAATGGACTTGCCATGGATGGAGATACGCCCAGGTATGTAACAACCCTGGGAACTGCTGACGCCCCAAACGGGTGGCGCAGCACCAAAGCCAACGGTGGATGTCTGTTGGATGTAGCCAGCAATGAATTTATTTTAAGAAATCTACCCATGCCACATTCACCGCGCCTGTACGATGGCAGGTTGCTCGTACTTCTGTCGGCAACTGGTGAACTTGCTGAAGCCGACATCAACAAAGGCACATACCAGATTATCAAACGGCTGGATGGTTTTGCCCGCGGCCTCGACCGTATAGGAGATTATATTTTCATCGGCTTATCAAAGTTGCGTCAGACCAGCACTGCCTTTGCAGACCTTCCGATAGCCCAGCGATCGGCCATTTGTGGCGTGGTGGTGATGCACTTACCTACCGCGAGTATTGTGGGATTTATTAAATATGAAAACAGTGTAGAAGAAATCTTCGATGTAAGGGTGTTGCCAGGAATGCAACGGCCGGGAATTATGAATAATGAAAAAGATGACTTCAGGATGGCGTTGTCTACGCCTGATAAAACTTTTTGGGCCAAACCGGATCTTCAACCATGAAGTCCACCGAAGAATTGATCGCGCTGATGAAGAAAATCATCGCGAACGAAATGAGAATTTCTGAAGATGAAATCCACGCTTCCCATTCATTTTTTGAACTCGGTTTGGATTCAATCACTTCTATTTTTATGATGGAGAAACTCGAGCAGGAACTTAAAGTCAATCTCAACCCTATGTATTTCTGGGACTACCCAACTTTGGAAACCTACGCGGGCTATCTTGCCAACGATGTAATAAAACCAGCATGAGTCATTCCCAACTTTGGCGGCCTTTTGAAGGGGAACATATCGCCAATCCCTATGCGATGTACAGGCAACTGCGTGCGCAGGATCCTGTGCACAAGTCCCAGACAGGCGAATGGATCATCACGCGCTATGAGGATGCCCGCCACATTTTGCGCTCCGGTGACTTTCACGTAGGCAACCGTTTTGAGTGGTTAAAAAAGAGTATCAGTTACTTAAAGGACAAATCCTACGACTTCAGCGGGATTGAACAAGCCATGAAAGGCTTTATCTTATTTCTCAACCCGCCTGATCACACCAGAATCAGGAAGGCGATACA
>CAYTBO010000200.1:0-1890 GCA_964436055.1 uncultured Ohtaekwangia sp. | reverse complement strand
CGGGGCAGTATGGGTATAATGGGATAGAGTATGAGTCCTTCTTAGATCTGGAGATGAACTTAGCCACGTACCGTGGATTGGATCCGACTTTGGGGAGATGGTGGCAGGTAGATCCAAAGGCGGAATGGGGATATCATTTAAGTCCTTATAACTCGATGCAAAATAATCCTATTAGTTACTCTGATCCAGAGGGCGATTGGATACATATTGCTATAGGAGCTGTAGTGGGCGGAGTAATAAACACAGCAGTTCATTGGGATGATATAAAAAGAGAAGGACTGTGGGCTGGAGTAAAAGCATTTGGGATTGGTGCTGGAGCAGGTGCTTTGACCGCAGTTACTGGTGCTGGAGTTGTAGGAGCTGGTTTCGTAAAAGGAGCAGTGATTGGTGCTGGTTCGGGAATAGCAGGTGATGTATTCCTTCAAGCTAATAATGCTTGGGCTTTTGGAGATCAGTATAATCCAACTCAAACTCTTATCGCTGGAGGCCTTGGTGCATTAACAGGTGGTTTAACTGGTCATTTTACAAAAGCACCTAAAGGAAACATATCTTCGAATGGTGGAAAAGGCTCTTTTGATTTAGAGAAAGTTAGAGATGTTAAAGGTTCAATCAGAGATGATTGGAAAAGAATGATTGGAACTGAGGGGATTAAGGATTTAGACATTCATCATATTATACCTGAAAGTATATACAATGATTTTCCTGAACTGTCGAAATATTTCCACATCAATGATGCTATCCAGAATGGTATTCCGTTGCCTAATAGTTGGCATTATAAACATCCAGCTTATACCCAGTGGATTGAAGATGGGTTAATTCATTTAAGAAATACTTCAGGTATAAACGCCACTACTATCGGGCAGTTAAGATCATCAGCCATATTTCATTTGAACCAAGGTGTAAACTCGAGCTATAAAACGCTTAACCAATTTTGGCAAAATGCACCATATATTTTACCTTTTTGATTATGACAAAAATTTACAAATTTAAAATCAACCATGACCCAATACTGAGAGGGGCAAGCGGAAGCCAAATTCAACCTTATCAAGATGAGCCAGGTATGAAAGAATTATATGAGTTTTTCATTTACGAAAACAATTTCTATTCAAATATAGGATCCAGGATTCCTTTTGAATTTAAATTAGAAGCTAAACTCAAACAAGATGCAAAACTTACAGATATATTGCATCAAGGACATATAAATGCTCCAATTGGTTTAGTAGTTTCAAAGAATTTTAAAAACTTCTTGTCAGGCTACAATCCAATTCCATGTCATTGGTATCATATGAAAATCAGAGATGACAAGAACGAATATATCAAAGAAGAATACTATTGGATGTATCCTTTTAGATTAGTTGAAGAGATTGATTTTGAAAGAACCTCAAAAGAATCAAATAGTATAATTGAGTACAGTGATGAAAGTGAATTTATTGAATTACGTCGCCAATCAAAATCAATGATAGCTGAAATTGAACGAAAATATATTTTTAACAATCCTGATAAATTTTATAAGCTTCAAGCCATCGTACAGTCAGTAGGTCCAAATAAGATATTCTTAAAGGAAAGGGGTATCCAACAGAGGTATGATTTTTTTGGATTCAAGTATGATACTAATTGGTATATATCTGAAAAATTAAAAACTGGTTTAGAATCAAGTAATCTAACTGGATTTGAAATTGGAAATTTAACAGCGAATGATGTAATAGAATTTGAATAAATATGCTGGGTATTATTCAACTCGTACAATTCACTGGATGCCATATATCATTCTGAAGGAAGGATAAAATACATCGATGAGGTAGGTCGTTATGAATACTACATTCGTGATCATTTAGGTAATATACGCCTTTTAAGTACTCTGTCAAGACAATATATGAAATAATTTGCAGT
>CAYTBO010000199.1:0-1898 GCA_964436055.1 uncultured Ohtaekwangia sp. | reverse complement strand
TTGGGGATTGTTAAAACAAAATTTTAAAGTTATGTTAAAGAACATTTTGAAAATCGAAGGCGTGAAACAACTTACCAAATCAGAACAGAAAAAGGTAATTGGAGGAAATTGTGACCCTGAGCAAGAGTGTTGTTGGTCATGCTATGGATCATTCACGAGGTACTACATATACCCTGGTGGAACTTGCACAAATGGAGGCAGCCTGGTTACTGGGTGCCATTAGTTCTAATAAAAATCTGAGTTCCGAATGTTCGGAATTCAGATTTTTAAAACCCACTTGAAAGAGATATAAGTCAACTTCGGGTTATGATGCTACCTAGCACACATAATGAGTTTAAGTCTGCCGGGGATTAACCAATATTCGTTGGCTATTTGGTAGTTTCGTTTCGAATAGTTCTGAAATTTAAGTGGCGGATTTCTTTTTTACGCTGCCTCAGTTAGTTTTATCTGCGAAAATGATGCAAGTATTCCCGTCCTTGAAATTGACCAACCCCAGATGATTTATTGATCGTGAATTAAGGCTTTATATATTTATTCACACCACAGATTTGCAGTGGCTTAAAAATATTAGGAATCAACAAGAGTCCTTGAGTTAAGGAAATATAAATTGACAGTTTCACCCAAAATTGGGGATAAAGGAAAATTTAAGAAATACTTACATTTACCAGATATAGCGAGCCGCTCAGCGATTATCTGAAAAACTAAATGAGGGATATAAATTCGGTTTTGTTATTTTTAGTCATCCTGTGTTTAGACAGTTGCATTGATCGAATTGAAGCGCTGTCTGATTCAGCCTATGACGGAGATTTTGTAATAGATGGATTTATAACAGATCAGGCTGGGCCTTATACAATCAAACTTTATCTTCCAACCAATATTGAATCCAATGTATTGTTCCCACATCCCCTAATTGCCAAGGAGGTAGTAATTTTTGATGATATGGGAACATCCGAAAAACTTGCGCACGTTGGTTCAGGTATTTACAAAACAAGCGCAACTGGAATACGGGGTGAAGTTGGAAGGAAATATCAAGTTAGGATTGAATTAATGGATGGCAGTGTTTTTGAATCTATTGAAGATGAAATGAGATCAGTTGGAGATATTGAACGGATTTATTACAATTTTGAGAGTTTTAAACCATTAAGAGGGCAAACGCAATATGGATTTAGAGTTTATCTGGATTCAAAGAATCAAGTAACGCCAGCAAGATGGCGATTTACAGGAACCTACGTGGTTGAGACTTTCCCAAAATTCAGACTATCAAACAGGGCTTGTATGATGGGTGTTCCTGATCCACCTCCATGCAGTGGATATAGGTGGTCTGATAATTCTTTTGTTAGAATTGGTGACTGTACGTGTTGTACATGCTGGGTTAATGATATTGAGCAAAAACCGACCGTTAGCAATGAGGTGGTAGTTACCAATGGGAAGCATCAGAATATTGAAATTGCCTATGTACCATTTGATGTTTGGAGATTTCATTTTAGGAAGTATATGATCAAAGTGGAGCAATTCAGTTTGTCTCAAGGTGCGCATGAATTTTGGAAACTAATAGAAGATCAAAAAGAGGGTTTAACTAGTCTTTTCCAGCCATCATTTGGATCGATAAAGACCAATTTTGTTTCGCTCAATTCCACTCGTAAGGCCTTTGGTTTTTTCTATGCCTCATCAGTGAGCCAGAAAGTAGAATTCATCCACGCAAGTGACGCTCGCATTCCAGTTCCAGATTTTGATCGACCAGGTGAGGAAGTTTGTCCCCAATTTTGGAATGAGTGTGATGTGGCTTGGTTATATGCATCGCGTACACCACCGCCAGAGTGGGAGTAGGGTTTTAATCTGAAAGAATAGGGATATAACTTTTAGGCTATGTTTTTTTCTCAGTCCGGTATTACAGGACT
>CAYTBO010000198.1:0-1943 GCA_964436055.1 uncultured Ohtaekwangia sp. | reverse complement strand
CTGTTGCCAATCTGGATACTTTATATGTTACCAAAACCATTTCAGTACCTGATCTTCCTACCGGCTCTATGATTGTTGGAATCGAAGAAAGTCTTCAGGAGCCTTATGAGGTAAGGCTTGAATTAATCAATCCATTGTTTCCAGGTCAGGTTTTTGCGCAGGATTTTACGGAAGCTGTACGCAATACACTTAATCTGAAAGTGGAATTCACTGCTCCGAATCTTTATGCCGGTGGATATCTGCTCTCTGTGAGGGATGCAATTGGCTGCCGGAAGGATTATCAGATCAACATCAATGTTGATAACAACCTGATGATACCGAATATCTTTACGCCTAATGGCGATGGTGTGAATGAAGTATTTTTTATTCGCAATATGCCGGACGCCACTGAAGTGATGATTACCAATCGCTGGGGTAAGGAAGTGTACTCATCCAAGAATTACCAAAATGACTGGGATGGAGGAGATATAGCTGACGGAGTCTACTATTACAGAATTAGCGCTTCAGGCCAAAGCTATTCTGGTTGGGTAGAAGTACTTCGAGGTAAATAGTTAATTCAGCTTACTAAGAAAAGCAAGCGTATCTACACCGTCAGCGTAGTCAGTTACGGCTGGCATTTGTGCTTTTCCAAAGGCTATACTTTCTTTGTACCAACCGCGGGCGGAAACGATACACTGAAGTTTATCAGTCCATTTGGAAATGCGCTGCTTCAGATCTTCCTGATCGCTGTACTTTTCATAATACACAACAGCGATGGGTGAAACCAATCTTTCATCTTCGATGAGCAAACACGCACTATTATCATAAAAGTGCTTCTGATTGATCAGGTGAATAGATTTCTGATAGGTGTAATTGTTTGCATATTTATTGTGATTGGTAATCCAAACAAATTTTTCCCAGCATCGCAATAGAGGAATCAAATCGTATTCTTCCGGGATATAAACTTTCGAAACATTTCTGCAACCTAATCCAAAATAGGTAAAAACATCTTTGGCTAACGCTTCCAGTTCATCCTCTGTCTCTTTACCTATCAAAACAGCACAGGAGGCCCTGTTCTTTCGTATGATATGAGGTACTTCCCTGAAGTAATAGGAAAAATATCGCCCTGTATTATCACTTCCCGTTGCAATGGCTGCATCATAACCACTTAACTTATCAACCCAGGTCAGTTGGTCCATAAACCGTGGTTCAATCGATAATAAAATTTCATGAACATAAGGCAACAAAAGATCATCCTGTGAGCTGAGTTTTATCTGAGCCTGATGTCCGGACATTAGAATGCAGAGGTAATCATGAAATCCAACCAATGGAATATTTCCGGCCATGGCTATTCCGATAACCTTTGGATCATTATGTTTAAAGGAATATCCAGAGGACCATTTTGTTAATTTAGTTTCATCGAGCATTTGAGAAATGCCGTTCAACGAATACTTTATATTTTCCTGAGTAAACCACTTGTTTTTAACCTCTGCTTCTGCAAATACGCTTTGCGGCATTTCCGCCTCTGTTTGCAATTGTTTTCCAAGCCGACTAAATGCACTTATTCTTTCACTTAAATTCATGGCTAAGGCTAAACTTTTGAGTCTTTCGCTTTGTTTGTAGGATGAGCTTTGTATCGTATTTTTGTGCGAAATTAATGCAAAGGATAGACATTTATAGGAATGGCAATAAAGATAACTGACGAATGTATTAACTGTGGAGCCTGTGAACCGGAATGCCCCAATACAGCTATCTATGAAGGTGGTGTTGAGTGGACGTGGGCGGGAGGTACTGCACTTTCCAACGAAGTAGTACTGGGGGATGGATCAAAAGTAGACGCGAAAAGTCAGCAAAGCCCTGTATCGGATGAGTTTTATTATATCGTTTCTGGCAAATGCACAGAGTGTACTGGCTTTCATGAAGAACCTCAATGTGCGGCCGTCTGCCCGGTCGACTGTTGTGTA
>CAYTBO010000197.1:0-1974 GCA_964436055.1 uncultured Ohtaekwangia sp. | reverse complement strand
CGCTGATGGTGACACCAGACTCTTCGATCCTTCCTTTATACTCCTCGGCAAATGTCTTGCTTTCCGCAACCTTCTTCAGGTCTATGCATCGTTCTTCCACGGTAGGAATTTGTACGGCTTTAAAACCAAGTGATGCTGCCCATTTGCATATGGATTCCATTTTGTTGAATGGCGCCTTGTTGCCCATGAACTGAGCGAGAAATATTGCCGGTCCTTGAATCGTCTTCATGTACTAGATTTTAACCCACTTTTGTTTTGACTTGGAGGATTTCACTACACCCTCCACGAAAGCCATACCCCTTACGCCTTCGTAGACATCCGGGAAATCATATTTTTCTGAATTGATCTTCTTGCCGGGTTTGTGGTCGCGCACAGCACGGGCAAATGCGAGATAAATATTTGCGAAAGCTTCGAGATATCCTTCCGGGTGACCGGCAGGCACGCGTGTATTTCTTTTTGCAGCGTCAGAGAGGTAATCCATTCCGGTACGATAGATCATTTTAGGCTCCGTCAAACTTCTTACCACGAGGGAATTTGGTTCTTCCTGTCGCCAGTCCAATCCGCCTGTTTCACCGTACACTCTTATCCTTAGATTATTTTCTTCACCAGCAGCTACCTGAGTGGCTATCAACATGCCCGATGCACCATTATCAAATCGGCACAGCATAGCGCTGTCATCATCCAGCAAGCGACCCTTGATCACCGCATTGAGATCAGCACAGACTTCAAAGATGTTCGAACCCGTGATGTACTCGGCCAGGTGAGCCGCATGTGTGCCTATGTCACCGATAGCACCCCCTGCTCCTGACCGTTTGGGATCAGTTCGCCACCCGGCCTGCTTTTGACCTGACTTTTCTATAGGTGTTGCCAACCAACCTTGAGGGTATTCAACATATACCTTTCTTACTTTTCCAATCTTGCCGGATTTAATTAAGTGTCGAGCCTCCTTCACCATAGGATAACCCACATAAGCGTGGGTAACGGCCAGCACCATACCCGATTCTTCTGTAATAGTCTGCAGTTTCTTAGCCTCTGCCACTGACAGTGCCAGGGGCTTATCGATGATGACATGAAATCCTTGTTCGAGTGCTTCCTTTGCTGGTCCGAAATGAACATGGTTAGGCGTGACAATAGAGACAAAGTCCATGCGGTCTCCTTCCTGCAATTTTTTTTCTGCCGATATCATGGCAGTGTAAGATTCATATACTCGCTTAGGACTCAGGTAAAGGCTCTCACCTGCCTCTTTGGATTTTGCCGGATTGCTGCTGAAGGCACCACATACTAATTCAATCTCTCCGTCCAGGGCGGCAGCTTTGCGATGTACCGCACCGATAAACGCATCGGGGCCCCCGCCAATCATTCCCATTCGGAGTCTTCTCTTCGCCATGATCATTAATTATGTCCAAGAGCAATATATCCAAAAGAAGTAAAAGTTTAAGGTTAGTTTTTTATGCAAACGATTGCAATGAGGATTGGGGTCTTGCCTAATCGATTAATTCGTGCAATCTTCAATGCTTGAATTAGATTTGGCGTGCTTGTGGCCTGGTGATTTCCAGTCTGCGGCAAGCATACCTATGTCAGTCAGCTAAAAAATATTATAAAAATGAATACGACCATCAAAGCGCAATTATCATTTATGATGTTCCTCGAATTCTTTATTTGGGGAGGTTGGTTTGTGACGCTTGGAACTTTCCTGGGAGATAATCTACACGCCAGTGGCGGGGAAATCGCCATGGCATTTTCGACCCAATCATGGGGAGCGATAATTGCTCCATTTATCATCGGCCTTATTGCGGATCGGTACTTTAATGCAGAGCGTATTCTGGCTGTCTTACACATCCTTGGAGCGATACTCATGTATCAAATGTATCAGGCTACCGACTTTGCTACGTTTTACCCTTATGTGTTGGGATATATGATTATCTATATGCCAACGCTTGCCCTGGTAAATTCTATTTCATTCAATCAAATGAA
>CAYTBO010000196.1:0-2025 GCA_964436055.1 uncultured Ohtaekwangia sp. | reverse complement strand
TGCTTTGGGAGTTGGCGGAGATAAAATCGATTTTCAACTGGTTACACTTCATTTTCAATTCTTTGTGAAATGCATTGAGTTGGGATACAAATCGATCTTTAATTTCGGCGGGATTCAATTTAATTTTTTCATTGCTTTCCAGGTCCACAAATTCGTAAGGCCGTTCTTCAAAGTTGAAATTTAATTCCGTCTGGTGATCGGTTACATGAAAAAGTAAAACCTCGTGTTTATTGTGTTTTAGATGTTGCAACGCCTTAACTATCTCATTGGGATCTTCAGCGCTATCGAACATATCGCTGAATAGCACAATCAGACTTCTTTTATGAGTTTTTTCAGCGATCTCGTGGAGCACGGAGGCCACGTTTGTTGATTTCTGTGCCTGGCTGCTCTGCTCAATGGCTTTCTCAAGCAGTTGGAACAATTTATCCAGGTGAGAGGGTGTTGATTTAATGGGAGTGAATTCATCAATTTTATCTGAGAATAAACAAAGGCCCACGGCATCTCTCTGTTTATGAAGGAGATAGCTTATAGCTGAAGCGGCATAGATACTGAATTTAAATTTGGCCATCGTATCAGCCGGATAGTGCATGGAAGAGGAGCAATCAATTCCAATCAGACAGCGCAGGTTGGTCTCTTCTTCATATTGTTTGGTAAATAGCCTGTCCGTTCGGGCAAAGACTTTCCAGTCTATATGCCGCGTACTTTGGCCTTCATTGTATAACCTGTGTTCAGCGAATTCAACAGAAAATCCATGGTAGGGAGACTTATGAAGACCGGTAATAAAGCCCTCTACGAGTTGTTTGGCTAGTAATTCCAGGTTGCCGGACTGCTTTATGGTATTGAAATTAATTTTCACCAATTTGGAAATAAGGGATATACCTGATTAATTAGGGGTCTATATAAACTTAAAATAACGATTTGAACGCATTTATGGTGCCTTAAGTTTGCAGTAAATTTATAAAATACTATATTCGATCAGATCAATACCTCAAAGTCGCAACTAAAACCCAGATTTGTGGAAGAGCAAAAGAACAACGGTAGGGATGAGATATATTCAGAGAAGGTGAAGGCAGGAAAGCGGACCTATTTCTTTGATGTAAAGGCTACCCGATCAAACGACTATTACCTGACTATTACAGAAAGTAAAAAACGGTACAACAAAGACGATGAAGGGTTCACGTATGAGAAACACAAAATTTTTCTCTACAAAGAGGATTTCAACAAGTTTGTAGACGCGTTGAACAACACAGTGGATCATGTGAAAACCGAATTGATGCCTGAGATCGATTTTGATCAGTTTGATCAACCCCGTGAGGAACGGGAGGAAGCGAAAACTTCCACCATTGACACAGAACTTAAATGGGATTAGTTCCAACCTATACCTGGACCAGAAAAGCCCCGACTATGTCCGGGCTTTTCTTTTTTCCAGGATACCCTATGCGATAGATTGAGAGTTGCCTGAATAGAAAGCCGAACATTGGGAGTGGACTGGAAATGCGTACCCGGATATCCACGTTGCAAAGGAGCGTGTTAAGTTAATGATAAACCAGCGCATTCCTGTCCCACCCCCAACGCCTGAAGGAGCACCCCAACCCTCAAGGGGTGTGCGGGGTAAAATAATTTTACACTTAACATAACACCATGGCGGGCTGTGAAGGGGTAACCAGTGAGTACTCTGAATTAGATATGTAAGATTTTTGCTGTAGATTAAAGAAAAAGAGGAATCCTAACCACAAATCTGACCCGATTCCGGGAGAAAAATGCAATCAAACGATTGAATGGTCTAATCTGTTACGGATTTGACCAAGTTAACCCTTACGGACGACATGTAAGAAAATGCCACAATATCTGTTTTTTCAAAATGGGGTATTGCTTAGATTTCCAGTGTTATAAGTTGGGATAAACGCATCCCCTTTCCGGGGGTATTAGTGTAGTAACCATATATATTTTATTGAATGATCAGCCGAATCCAGCAAGGGTTATTGGATATGTTTTCACCGGTGTTAATAATTTGTCTGCTAATTG
>CAYTBO010000195.1:0-2035 GCA_964436055.1 uncultured Ohtaekwangia sp. | reverse complement strand
GAGGAGTCGGGATTGGGACGGATTTCCAAAGGAGCGGGAGCGCGAATGCATGAGCGGCGTAGCAACTTTGGTCAGCTTTAGCTGAATCCGTCCCAACGTTCTCGGGCTTTGCGTACGGGCGGGTTTAGCAGCACAAAACTGTCAACCTGCACTGAACTTTGATAGAAGCAAAAAGCTCCAAGTTTGCACGTTACCCCGCCTGACGCAAAACCCGTGTTGGCGGTTCGTGCTTCATTTACAGTCTGCATGAAAATTTAAGACCTATTTCTTTAACAAATGCGAAATCGTCAATCCAACGAATTCCCATATTGTCACATACGTTTGGAATGGTCACAGGCTTTTTCGCATTTAGGGAAATGATAGGACTTTCTTTCGTTACGACTGTTGCTTTCTTGTCTAAAGCGTGTGAAATAACCCAAGGGTCAGCAAGTGACCTGCCTTTAACGTTGTCAACAAGCAATTTATGTAAAGGGTTTGATTGAATAATATTTTGCCAACACCTTATAACATTTTCTGTCGGTTTATGAACGGGTATGGAACTGCGTTTTAACCATTTTGAAAGGTCGTCTTCTTTTTTCTCCTTGTCGTCTGTAACGACAATTTCATTTCTCACTTCTTCTGCTATGAAAATTCGTCCTTGTTTGCCTAATTCATTTAGAATCTCCCAATAATCAGGACAAATTTCAGGGGCATAATACTTTTGCCAAGCTTGAATGAGAACGTTGGCATCTAAACAATAAATATGTGCCGTGGAACTCATTTGTATAATTGTGCTTCAAGTTTATGAAAGTTATTCGAAGGTGTCCCCAAAAGGAAACTTGCTTGTGTCGGTTGAACAAAACCACTTCTTAAGGCATCAAGCACAACTTGCGTAAATAATCTACTGTTTTTGTTTAGTCTTAATAAGTATGGATTCGGTCCCCCTGGCTTTTCTTTCTGTTTTAATTTTATGGCAGCCTTTTTTTCTGCTTCTCTTTTTAGAAAGGCTTGATAGTCAATTTCTGCTTGTCCTTTAAGGACTTTATACTCTGAATTTGATACAAGTTGTAGATTTAATGCTCTTACTAAAAATGCAAATGAACTAACGCCAAGGCTTTTTGCTGTTTTGAAAATGTCTTGAGAGCTCTTAAAAACGCTTCTGTCAATACTTAATATTATTTCACTTGGAATAAGAGCATTGGCAGCAACTTCGTTGCAAAAAAGTTCTATTGGGTTGAATTTATCACGATTAGATATTTCAGGTTCAATTTCATTTGAAATTCCTGTTGCGGCAATCCAAATGTGTGCAAGTTCATGAACCAATGTAAATAATTGTGGTGCATTCCAATCATCAGAGTTGACAAAAACGAATGGAGCAAAGTGGTCAGCAATCGCAAAACCTTGGAGCTCTTCTGAATCTAATTTCATTTTAGCGTGAATGAAACTAGTTCGAGATACAAAAATCCCATTACTTTCTGCGGCATTAATCCACTCTCGTATTGGGTTATCAGTCTTATATTTGGCTGGATTAATACCAAGAGTAACTAAAATGTCGTTTGCTACATCCTTCGGATTACTGTTTAGCGAAAATCTACCTACAAATGGAAGCTTTTCTTCATTGTTCTCTGAATAGACATCACTAATCCAAGCCTGTTTTTGTTGGATTTCTCTTATTATGAAAACTGAAGAAGTTGTTAGCTCTTTTGAGCCAGATTTTCTAAAATCCTGAAGTGGTTGAAAGTCTCTTGGAACTTCTGGTAAAAAAAACAAAGCGAATGGTCTCTTGTAAGCTTTTGCGAGTATTTGTGCTTGTCTGATTGTTGGTTGGCTGGTGCCATCTTCCCACTCTTTTAATCTTTCAACAGTTAACTTTGGTATCTTAGCAACGGCAGTTTCTTCGGTCATTCTTGCCGATTCTCTTGCCCATTTAAGCACATTTGGTGTTATGAAAGCTTTGTCTGCCATTTAGGTCTCAAAAATACAAATTTTAAGGTCGGTTTTGTCTAAATACAAATGTTTTGTCGATAGTTGTCGGTTTTTTAGCATGACCGCCAAC
>CAYTBO010000194.1:0-2063 GCA_964436055.1 uncultured Ohtaekwangia sp. | reverse complement strand
AAACCGAGTTGGTTGCAGATGAGGTGCGAAAGCTGAGTACCGAAAAAGTCCTGGTTAGAAATGGATCGCTGGAAGGAGTTATAAATTCAAACCTGGAGTTTATTATTCCGCTAAATCGCCAGGCCCTCACGCAAACACCTTTTGGATTCACCAAGAAATATTTAAATAAAGTAAGTACCGTAGGAGTATCGGATGAGATTGACAATGAGGAGTTCATTGATATAGTTCCCTATTCCCAATGGTTAGGCCTTTACAACCCTGGTGACATTAGGCTTTACCATTTGCAAAACTCAAGGGTTGTGGAGCAGAATCTTGACAGTTTGTGGTTTACGAACCGGTTGGCGATGGCGTTGAAAGCGGATTCATTGAAAGTGTACTTTTCTTCAGGAAGGAAAATGTTGTTCCAAGTCAACACGAAAGTCTCGTTTATCAAAAGCCCGGATTCTGTTCGTTTTTTTTCGATTGATGACCAATATAAAAAACAAGTTTACGAAGTTGATTCAGGGGCTAAAAAATTTACTATCGAATGTGATCGGCTGGAGGATTTTGGTCATGGTTTGTTTTTAGTAGAGAAAAAAGGTAAAGCCGGTTTGGTGGGTAATGATGGTAAATTAATTATACCAGTAGATTACGAGGCAATTGTAAAAACACATGATCAGTTTGTTTCGTTGTTGAAAAGTAAAAAATTCGGGATCTATGATTTAAAGAACAGAATATTGATAAAGCCGATATTTGACAGGAATCTAAAATTTTACAACGAGTCGACTTTAGTGGCTTACAAAGACGGGTATTATGGGTTTATTGGTGTTGATGCTGTACCGATTTCAGCATTTGAATTTGAAGAAGTGCATTTCTGGAATGATTCAGCGGCCATGGTTAAGAAAAATTTCAAGTGGATGGTTTATGACATTTACTCGAATAAAATTTTACACACGCAGATTAAGGATTATCAGCTTATCAAAGACACACAAGAAGAGAAGATTGCTATCATCCATATAGAAAATGAGTATGGCGTGTTAAGCAGCGTGAAGGGAATTATTATTCCGGCTACCTTTAGTGACATAATTAACCTGGGAACATCAGAGAGACCATTTTATTTAACAGAAAAACATGTGGAGGAAGCGGACATATTTGTTGTAATCTATTATAATGAAGATGGTAAATTGGTGAGAAGGGAAATTTATGAATCTGAAGAGTATGATTTGATTTATTGCCAATAATGGATTATTTAACAAAAGCATATTTTATCGATTTCTTCGAAGTACTTTGAATTTTTATACCTTGCTGTACTAATAATATCAACATGAGAGTTTTTGTTTTGTTTTTCATTTTTACGTCAGTGATCGATTTGCAAGCTCAGGAAAGCAACTCATTTCCTGATAGACCGAAGTTGGTGGTTGGCATAGTGGTGGATCAAATGCGCCAGGAATACATTTATAGATATAACCCCAAATTTGGAGAAGGGGGTTTTAAGAAGTTAGTAAAGGAGGGATTCATGCTAACCAATGGACACTATAATTATGCACCAACGTACACCGGTCCTGGTCACGCTGCAGTGTATACTGGCACAACCCCTGCCTATAATGGAATCATTGGCAATGATTGGTACGATAAAAGTAATGATACAATGGTCAATTGTGTTGAAGATGGCCGACAGAAACCAGTAGGTAGTGCAGGAGGTAACGGAGATGTGTCACCTTGGAGAATGATTTCTTCAACGGTGACTGATGAACTGGAACTGGCAACCCAACGAAGGGCAAAAGTAGTGGGTATATCCCTGAAGGACAGGGGTGCGGTATTACCGGCTGGTCATACACCTGATGGCGCCTATTGGTACGATAACAGCACAGGGAAATTTATAACGAGTACCTTCTACAAAAATGCGCTGCCGGTTTGGATGGATCGATTTAATGAGCGAAACCTGGCGGATAAATACCTGAACGAAAAATGGACAACTGTTTATCCAATAGAGCAATACAAAGAAAGCGGACCTGATGATACACCTTACGAGGCAGCTCCAAAGGGTAAAGAGAGAGCAGTATTTCCCTATGATTTGAAATTGC
>CAYTBO010000193.1:0-2078 GCA_964436055.1 uncultured Ohtaekwangia sp. | reverse complement strand
TTTGACATTTGGCAGGATATGGATTTTAATATTGATGAGATAAATAGATTGATCAGCAACCGCAGATCAGTATTTCAAAAAGGTTATTTGCCGGGTGGTATAGTAGAGGACTACATAGTCAGGCAGATGCTTGAAAATGCCAACTGGGCCCCTACCCACAAGCTCACTGAGCCATGGCGGTTTGTTGTGTTTAGCGGAGCAGGGTTGAAGAAATTGGCAGCGCTCCAGGCACAGTGCTATAAGGAAGTGACTTCGCGGGATGGCACCTTTAAAGAAGAGAGATATGAAAATTTGCAAACCAAGCCTATGCAGTCATCGCATATTATTGCTATTGGGATGAAACGAGACAAAGAAGGCCGTGTGCCTGAAGTGGAAGAAATAGGGGCCGTATTTTGTGCCATTCAGAATATGTACCTGACTGCCACGGCCTATGGCATAGGCTGTTATCTGAGTACCGGAGGGGTCACGTATTTTGATGAAGCAAAATCATTTTTTGGATTGGAAGGAGAAGATAAATTGATTGGATTTTTAAATATTGGCAAAATAAAGACACAGCCTGTAGAAGGAAAGCGAAGGCCCATTGAGGAAAAAGTAAGTTGGATTAGTTAATTAAATTAAAGGATGGATCAGATTCCAGAAAAAGAGGATTTGTTAAACGCTTTTGAGCGAATCAAATCGTATGTGCATGAAACGCCGGTCATGTCGTCAAGTAGTATTGATATCATAGCGGGATGTAAAGTTTTTTTTAAATGTGAAAATTTCCAGAAAATAGGTGCTTTTAAAGCGCGGGGAGCAATGAATGCAGTGCTGTGTTTATCTCAACAGGCACGGTCAAAAGGTGTAGCCACGCATTCCTCGGGCAATCATGCGCAGGCACTTGCACGGGCGGCTAAAATTATGGGCCTAAGGGCCTACATTGTAATGCCGAGAACCGCGCCTGAAATAAAGAAAAAGGGAGTGAAGGCGTTTGGCGGGGAGATTACCGAATGTGAACCAACACTGGCAGCACGTGAAGCAACATTGGCAGAAGTGATTGCCCGGACAGGAGCGGTGGAAATACACCCCTTCAACAATTATGATGTGATAGCAGGCCAGGCAACAGCTTCCATCGAATTATTTGATGAAGTGGAAGAACCGCTTGACTATTTACTGGTTCCCGTGGGAGGAGGAGGGTTGCTGTCGGGTACTTTGCTGGCAGCCCGTTATTTTTCTCCTAAGACCAAGGTAATTGCTGCGGAACCTGCAGGAGCGGATGATACCTTTCGCTCACTTCAGAGTGGTAAGATAGAACCCTCTCAAGCTGATAGTATTGCTGACGGGCTACTGACCTCATTGGGGGATAAAACCTTTCCTATCATCAAAGAGATGGTGACGGAGGTGATCACGGTCACTGACGAAGAAATAATCAAAGCCATGCGATTGATTTGGGAAAGAGTAAAAATTATTATTGAGCCTTCATGCGCAGTTCCCTTTGCTGTGGTATTGAAAGAGAAGGAAAAATTTGCAGGTAAGCGGGTAGGCATTATCCTCTCGGGAGGGAATGTGGATCTGGAGAGAGCGCTTCACCTTTTTGCAACGGTTAGTTAACTCAAAAGGGTCAATTCAAAAAAGAAGTTGCATGCTTTTTTTGAACCAGGTATTATCAAGTCAGGCATTGAAAGGGCGGCAGCATCTAATTTACTGTTTATGTTGGACATAACGATTGAAGCAAGAAAAGCCTCCTTCGCCCCTGGCATGGGGGTTAGAAGAATACTACCGTTTCGGCTCAAGCGAATGGTGGGGCCATCCGATCTTGTAAAGAAGAGAACGGATGGTTGTTTTTTAAACAATAAACCGGAAGCTTCTTTACTTATTGCCTTGTCGGAGCCTATCGAATTTGGAATCTGAAATCTTTTTAGGAAACACGTTGTCACCTGTATTCACATCGGCCGTCTCCAGATGCGGATCGATTACTACATTGGTAACTTCCTTGGTCTTTACGAATACCTTCTTCACTTCCTTTTCGTTAAGCCTCCAGATTTCCGCAGGTATTTTTTCGATTTCTTTAGATCCATCTTTGTAAGTCCATTCAATGATAA
>CAYTBO010000192.1:0-2171 GCA_964436055.1 uncultured Ohtaekwangia sp. | reverse complement strand
GCAAAAGTCTCCGGCACATCACCCGGTTGAATCGACATGAAATTTTTAATTGCCTTTTTGCCAATTTTTTCTTCGAGCACTTCAATAAACTTTAACAACTCAACTGGTTGGTTATTTCCAATATTAAAAATCCGGTAAGGCGCAAAACTTGTTGCCGGATCGGGATGAAGACCATCCCATGATGGATTTCCTGTTGGCGCTTTAGGAAGCAGCCTCACTATTCCCTCCACAATATCATCCACGTAGGTGAAATCCCGTTTCATCTTGCCATGATTGTAAACATCAATTGGCTTGCCTTCAACTATTGCTTTGGTAAAAAGAAACAAAGCCATATCAGGACGACCATAAGGTCCGTACACGGTGAAAAAACGCAGACCGGTTGTCGGGAGATTGTACAAGCTGGCATACGTATGCGCCATTAACTCGTTTGACTTCTTGGTAGCTGCATAAAGTGAGATAGGATGATCCACGTTATGATGCACTGAGAATGGCATCTTTTTATTCGCTCCATACACTGAACTGGAGGATGCAAAAATCAAATGTCGGGGTTTATGATGACGGCAAGCTTCCAGAATATTCATAAATCCTGTCAGGTTGCTATCGAGATAGGCATATGGATTGGTAATTGAATAACGGACGCCTGCCTGGGCAGCCAGATTTACGACAAATTCAAATGAATTTTCACTAAAAAGTTTATCAACTCCAGCCTTGTCCTTCAAATCAGCTCTTACAAACTTGAAATCAGGGTATCGATTTAGAATTTCCAGTCTTGACTCCTTAAGAGATAGCTCATAGTAGTCATTTAGATTGTCCAAACCCACAACCTTATACCTATCTTCAATCAGTCGTTTCGAAAGGTGAAACCCGATAAAGCCAGCTGCTCCGGTAACCAAGACTTGTTTTTGTGCCATTAACCTCAAATGAAGTGCAAAACTAAGATTTTAGGTTGATTTTATAATATTGGCTAATTTTCGGTCCAAATGGAAAAAATGGAAAAGCCAGTAAATAATGATGAGATTGATTTAGTGGAGTTGTTAGTTAAAATCGTCTTGCTGATCAAACGGAATCTCCTTCAAATTATCATTTTTTTTGTAGTTGGCACCGGTTTGGGTTATGCTTACGCTTCGTTGGCTCCCAAGGTGTATGAAAGTAAGATGCTGGTCAGTTCAGAGATTCTAACAGAATCCTACAGTGAAAAACTTTTTGAGAACCTTCAAAACCTGATCAAAGAGGAGAATTATGGGGAACTCTCCATAAAGATCGGATTATCAGAAGAGGAAGCAGTTTCTCTTTCAAAAATTCTAATTGAAAGCGCCTTAAAAGACAAACCACAAAAAGAGGATGAGAAGAAATTTTTTCTGATTACTGTGGAAGTTATGGATCAATCAATACTTTCAAAACTTCAAACTGGATTGTTGAGTTATTTTCTGGAAAATGATTTTGTCAAAGTGAGAGTTGACCAGAGAAAGAAATACTATTCAAATCTGATCAAGAAAGTGGATGATGAAATTACATCATTAGAGGAATTCAAAAACAAAATTTATAATGGCAAATTCTTCGAGAGCACTAAAGGCAATGTCATGTTTGATCCTACTCAGGTGAATTCAAAAATAATAGAGTTAAGTAGAGAAAAGGGTAATTTGCAAATTGACCTGGAACTTGTGAACAGTGTCCAAATCGTTGAAGGCTTCACGCAATTCGACAAACCAATCTGGCCCAAAAAGTCAGTATCCCTGGCGGCTGGCGCTACCCTAGGGTTGTTCCTGGTGGGCATCATGATCGCCTTTAAATCCATACGTAAACTGGTAAGATTAGCTGAGGCCCATCCTAGTCAGACAACACCAAAAAGTTGATCGATACCCTTTTCAAAAAAGACTTCACCCTCGAACTCCGGCAGAAATCCGTGGCTTCAGGGCTGCTGCTTTACCTGTTTAGCACCGCCTTCATTTGTTACCTCACCTTCAGACTCAGGCAAAATTTGATTACCCCGCTGGTCTGGAGCGCGCTGTTCTGGATTACTATTCTCTTCACAGCCATCAACGCGGTAGCGAAGAGTTTCATAGGTGAAAAAAAAGGACGGGATATCTATTACTATTCCATTGCGAATCCAACTTCTATTATCCTTTCTAAAGTTCTTTACAATTTTCTTCTCTGCAGCCTTCTCTCATTCT
>CAYTBO010000191.1:0-2186 GCA_964436055.1 uncultured Ohtaekwangia sp. | reverse complement strand
TCGTTTTGAAGAGTTATTTCGTGGCGAGCTCAACGTGGTAGATCTTACTCATCCGCTAAGCGAATCAAGTCCGTACTGGCCTGATCCTGCCGGTAATCCATTCAACTATGATACCATTCTCGCTCAGCCCAGCGGAGCGCCTGGCATGGGAAAATATAACACACCAGAGCACTATGGCACTCATATGGATGCGCCTATTCATACGGCAGATGGAAAAGCATCGGTAGATACACTTACACCCACTGAGCTTTTTGGTCCGGCTGTTGTGATCGATATCTCTGAAAAATGTGCATCTGATGCTGACTATACCCTATCCGTGGATGATATCAACCAATGGGAAAATCAAAATGGTCCCATTCCCAGCCGCGCCATAGTTCTGCTCTTTACAGGCTGGAGTAAGAAATGGAGTGATTATCAAGCATATAAGAATGAGGACAAGAATGGGCAGATGCATTTCCCGGGTTACTCAGTAGCTGTGGCTAAATTATTAGTGGAAGAGCGAAACATATTAGGTATAGGCATTGATACCTTTAGTGTAGATGCTGCCGTGGCAAAAGGTTTTCCTGTACACACAATAGTGAACGGTGCCGGAAAATTTCAACTTGAAAATGTAGCCAACCTGGATCAATTGCCTGCTACCGGTGCCTACCTGATCAACGCACCTATTAAAATCGAGGGCGGATCTGGCGGCCAGGTCAGGATATTTGCTGTGGTGCCTTAATTATGAAAGAGTTCGTAAATTCTTAGCCTATGAGTCAACGGTTTGTAAAAAGCTTGAACTCTCCGTCTTTTACATAAATCGGGTATTCTATACCGAGGTGTTCAGACTTTAGATTAAATTCAAATGTGCCAATTATCATCAATACTTTATCAGTTTCAGAATATTCTGTCACATTAAGTGAGCCACTGACAAAAAGATCCTGGCTGCGATAGCTCAATCCATAAGTATGGCCATCTTCCTGACCGGAATATGTTAAACCAGCTGTGAATAGATCGTACGTTCCTGTACCAGTAATTTCCTTAATAGTCATCATTGAGATATAATGGGAAGAGCTAATTGGAAGATTACAATTAAAATGAGAATCTTCATAGGCGGTTATTCTGGCTGATGATGATTTTGGGCTTAGCAATTCCATTAAATCGAATTCTCCTGACGCGTCAAAGTCGTGCGTATTCTGCCCCCAAAATCCATTAATTTCGACCTTAGCTTTAATGAAACTTTCAGGCCGCTTCAAGTTTTCGGAGCTCAAATCAACTTTTAAGTAAGAGAGTGGAGAACCAAAATAACCCTGGTTAATTGGAATAGCGATAGCCTGCCCATCGATGGAATAACAATTATTGGCAAAGGTTGAACAGTTAGCTGTTTCTACAAACATAAAAGCTCCGTTGGTAGCCTTGATTTTATCAATAAAGCGATTATCCTTTTCAAATAATCCAGTAAGTTGATTGACTTTAAAGTAAGTTACATTGCCAATTTCATCAATGGAGAAGGCATTTTGATAAATAGGAGTCCACCAACTTCCAACAATCTTTGGATCTACTGTGCTAAGATCACCAGGGGTTCCACAGCCGGGATCTGTAGGGATTTCAGGAGGAAGAGTAGAGTCATTTGCTGGAGGAGTTATTGCCTCCGCCTCATCCTTTGAGCAAGATTGAATTCCCAAAATAGCTACTATTGAAACTATTGTGATAAATAGGTTTGTATCTCGTAGGTATTTTTGGTGCTGTAAAATCATCTAAAATAGCTTTTTTACTAGTTAATTACGTATTGTTTGATGAAATAAATGTAGGATAAACACACTAACTTTTCAAAGTGACTTAGCTATTTTTCTATTATTTTTAAGTGCACGACAACGTAAGCATTAAAAATTTGATATTGTGGTTATGGAAAACACAACAGAATTTTGGTATTTCAATATAGGGTGAGCAAGGAATTTTGTTATAAGCACCTCCTCTTCCATCTATGGGATCGTAGATTTACGTTAATTAATGAAAGTTGCTACAGGAAAAATATATCAATCTCAAATTAATTGGAAGCGTTAATCAATTGCTAGCCCAGCTTCAAAATCCTGCTTGTCCTTTCCCTGGTTGCTCTGATCATAGCTTCATCACTATTCAGGTTTTTTTTAAATGAGGGAACCATCTCTTCAAGTCTGGCTTTACCTGCGGAAGAGTGAAACTCTTTT
>CAYTBO010000190.1:0-2199 GCA_964436055.1 uncultured Ohtaekwangia sp. | reverse complement strand
ATTGTTGATACCTATAGTGATCCTGAGCTTGCTTTTGAAGAAACAAAAAAGGCTTTAATGATGATATCTAAAGGATTTGGAAAGGCAAAAGTTGAAGCCGGAAAAATGAAGGTTTTTAATGAAGCTGAGCAGGCTATTCAAAACGGGCCGGGCAAAGAAGATCCATCAAAAGAAATAAGTATTTAAAAAATTTAACTGAAAAAATAATATGAAAAGAGCCGTAGTAATTGGATTGATGAGTTTGATGGTGGTTTGTGCCTATGCGCAAGGTGAGGCTGTCAGCAATTTTTTTAACAAGTATCAGAGCGATGATACTTTTAGTCAGGTGACTGTTTCCAGTAAAATGTTTGGCTTGTTTACCAACATGGAACTTGAAAACAAGGAAGATCAGGAAGTACTTGATGCTATCAGCAAGTTGAAAGGACTTAAAGTTTTGGCAAAAGAAGATACAAGAAATGCAAGAGAACTTTATGCTGAGGCTAACAAAATGCTGCCTAAGACAGAATATGAGGAATTGATGTATGTAAGGGACAAGGATAAAGACATGCGATTCTTTATCAGGGAAAAAAGTGGGAAGATTGATGAGTTAGTAATGATTGCCGGAGGGAACGATGATTTTATGTTACTTACACTTTTTGGAGAAATCGACTTGAAGCAGATTTCAAAAATTGGCAGCAAAATGGAAGTGGATGGCTTGAAAGACCTGGATCGCCTGAAAGACCATAAACGCGACAAAAATTAACTCCTTACAGATCAGGTAACTGCTAAATCAGTTACCTGATCTTCTTAATCCGAAATAAATGATTCGACCCATCGTAATATTAATTGGTGCTGTAAGCCTTGTTGTGCAGGGTTATGGCCAGACCGAAACCACCACTTCACTCCATACACGTTTTGACAACGCACTTTCGCTTTATTTCTATAAGAATACCCTGCGCATGCTTAATCAGACAGAGAATGAAGAGTTTGATGAAATCATAAAGGACATTGAAAAAATGAAATTTTTGGTGATTGATAAATCAGTTGAATTTTCCAATGCTGATTACAAGAACCTTTTAAGTAATTATAAGGGAGAGAGCTACGAGGAAATAATGACCAGCCGGTATCAGGGAAAGAATTTTGACGTATTATTGAAGGAGCGGAGTGGGGTTACCATGGGTATGATTGTATTGGCGAATGATTCGACCAATCTATACGTGTTGGATATTTTAGGAAAAGTTGCCCTGGATAAGGTAACTAAACTTTTTACTGCCATTGATGGTAGCGCGGAAATCGGGAAGATGATTAAGGCCTTTTCGGATAATGATGACGATGATTAACGGGATCGGTTGCGTAGGAACGGAAACTAAATATAAGACTCTTTGAATCCTGTTTTACAAATAAAAAACCTTACCAAAAATTTTGGCCGGCTTTGCGCGGTTAATAACATGAACCTGGAGGTTGGGGCGGGTCAGGTTTTTGGTATGCTTGGCCCCAATGGAAGCGGCAAAACAACAACATTGGGAATGTTAATGAGTGTGGTGAATCCTTCCGCCGGCAGTTTTTTATGGTTCGGGGAAGAGGCAACACACCACACCAGAAAAAAAATAGGAGCGGTACTGGAACATCCGATTTTCTATCCCTACTTAACAGGGCAAAAAAATCTTGAATTGACTGCGCTGATAAAAGGCGCTTCTGCCCAACAAATCGCAGACGTATTGTCGCTGGTGGAATTATCAGACCGCAAAGAGGATAAGTATAAAACGTATTCGCTGGGGATGAAGCAGCGGCTTGCGATCGCTTCTGCCTTACTAAACGATCCGCAGGTTTTGATTCTCGATGAACCAACCAACGGCCTGGATCCTATGGGAATTGCAGAGATACGAGAACTGATTAAAAAAATTGCTGCCGATGGACGAACGATTATCCTGGCCAGTCATCTGTTGGATGAGGTGCAAAAAGTTTGTACACACTTTGCTGTGTTAAAAAAAGGAAATATGGTTTACAGCGGGCCTGTAGAAGATGTAAGGGGAGGAGCTGAAACCATAGAAGTGAAAGCTGACATCGAGATTGAAGATGTGTTGAAAAATTTTCGATGGACTTCTTCCATACAGAGAGAGAATGGTTTTTACCGTGTTACACTTACCGGAGGTATGAAGAGCCATGACCTGAATAAATTCTTGTTTGAGCAAGGTATAGTAGCTTCTCATCTGGTGACAA
>CAYTBO010000189.1:0-2300 GCA_964436055.1 uncultured Ohtaekwangia sp. | reverse complement strand
CCTTCCATGAAATCTTTTCTCCGGTACGGGGTATCCGGTTCATCGTTTGTAAAACGAGACCGGCCACGGTATTGACATCATCTATTTCTTTTGTTTTCTCGATTTCAAAATGCCTGAGGAACTCTGCAATAGGATATTGGCCATCCACCAACCAGGAGCCATCGCTTCCCTGAGATATTGGAAAATCTTCTGCATAGAATTTAGAAACATCGCCTACCAGTGCCTTCAAAATATCGTCCATGGTGATGATGCCCAATACCAATCCGTATTCATTGGTCACTAATGAATAATGAATTTTTGATGACTTGAATTGTTCCAATGCCTTATAGGCTGAGGTGCCCTGATCCAGAAAGTTAGCTGGTTTCAGGTGGTCGCGTATAGCAAAGTTTTCAACCTGACTGCTGACATACAAATCCTTCAATGTAACGATGCCTAAAATTCTATCCTTATCTTTTTCATACACAGGATAAATCCGATGCAGGTCGTTTTTAACAATATCACGGATAGTTTGCATCGGTTCATCCGCATTCAAAAAAACTAAATCACTACGGTTGGTCATTAATGAGCTGATTTTACGGTCACCCAACGCGAAGACCCGCTCTACAATGTCCTGTTCTATTTTCTGTACCTCGCCTCCCTGAGTTCCTTCCTGAATAATTGCTTTGATCTCTTCTTCGGTAATGTTATTCTCCTTGGTATTCTTTAGATTAAGAATGGTTAGAATAATATCTGATGTCTTAGTTAAAATCCAGACAAATGGAAAAGTTATTCTAGAAAGGACTTTCATAAAGGGGGCCACCACGCGCGAGATGCCTTCCGGATTTGATAGTCCTATGCGCTTGGGAATTAATTCACCCAGCACCAGGGTACAAAAGGTAATTGCTAAAAGAACTAAAGTAATTGCCAACTCATCTGCAATTGGAGCTACCATTGGAAATTGCTCGAGATAGTACTCTAAATCATTAGTCAGGTTTTCACCACTGTAAATACCGGTAAGCAATCCAATAAGCGTTATCCCAATCTGAACGGTAGAAAGAAAGTAGGTTGGGGAGAGATACAAATTCAGTGCAGTTTTTGCTCCTTTCACACCGGATTTCGCAGCCGCCTCCAGTCTGACTTTTTTAGAGGAGACAAGCGCCATTTCTGACATTGAAAAAACTCCATTTATCAGGATTAAGCCAAGAATAACAAGAATTTCAAATGCATCTCTACTCATAAATTGTATAGTTACCTCACCAAGTTAAGAAAGTTCATACCGTTTAGTTCCATCCACCCCCCAATGCTTTGTAAACATTTACCGTGCCCAACAATTGTTGTTTTTTCACGCTAATGAAATCCAGTCGGGCACTCAGTAAATTCTGTTGTGCCAGAAGAACTTCCAGGTAGCTAGCCCTGCCGGTTCTGAATAAATCGGAAGATGTTTCAATAGCCTGTGCGAGCGTGTTTACTTCATCACTTTTGAGGGTGTAAATATTTTGAAGGTTATCAAGGTTGTTAACTTCGTTGTACACCTCTACATAGGCTGTTAGTATGGCTTTCTGGTAATTATACATCGCCTCAATCTGCTGGGCATTTGCCGCATTGAATTCAGCCTTGATGGCATTTCTGTTTATCAGGGGCGCAGATAAACTGCCGATTAGGTTAAATACAAATGACTCGGGGGTAGTAAATAACAAGTTTGTCTTATAGGCTTGATACCCGATTCCTCCGGTAATAAACAATGACGGATAGAAGGCAGCTTTGGCTGCGCGAACATCAGCTTTGCTTGCCATTAATTCTAACTCCGCCTGCTTTACATCCGGGCGAAACCGAAGTAAGTCGGATGGAATGCCCGATTGAATCTGCTTCGGAATGGCCTGATTGAAAGTTTCTTTAGCTCGTGCAATCGGCTCAGGATAACGGCCGAGGAGCCAATTGATTTTACTTTCGGTTTGAAAAATTGCTTGCTGAATTTCCAACTCCAGCGCTTTGGTATTTAGCACCTGCGCCTGAAATTGTTTTACCGCTAACTCGTTAGCTGCGCCTGCCTGTTTTTGGATGGTCACAATAGACAACGCGTTTTCCTGTAGCGCGATGGTTTCACGAATGATTGCTAACTCCTGATCCAGGGAAAGTAATTCGTAGTAGGTCATGGCTACTTCGGCAACCAAATTGGTTAACACCCAGTTTTTTCCTTCGGTGGAAGCGAGGTATCGCGCCACAGCGGCCTTCTTTCTATTCCGGAGCTTGCCGGTAATGTCGGCTTCCCATGCTGTTTGTAAACCAACCAAAAAGTCGGGAAGATTTACAGGCACAATTTT
>CAYTBO010000188.1:0-2305 GCA_964436055.1 uncultured Ohtaekwangia sp. | reverse complement strand
GTTCCTAACTCCTTAGCCGATAACCTGGTTTTCATTTCCACATGGGCAATGGCAGCAATAGAAGCCAACGCCTCCCCTCTGAAGCCCATAGTGCGTAGGGTAAATAAATCTTCAGCTTTTCGGATTTTTGAGGTGGCATGACGCTCGAAACTAAGACGTGCATCCGTTTCACTCATACCAGATCCATTATCCATTATCTGAATCAGTGTTTTGCCGGCCTCTTTAATAATGACTTTGATTTCATCAGCTCCGGCATCGATGGCATTTTCCATCAATTCTTTTACTACACTGGCAGGGCGCTGAACAACCTCTCCTGCCGCAATTTGGTTGGCAATAGAATCTGGAAGAAGTTGAATAATGTCAGCCATTAATTGCAATTAAAAAGTTATTGCTTTTTGAATTTGAGGTATAGGTAAAACGGGATGAACAAAGCAAAACCATAAAAGGCAATCTGGCCCCACTGAATGTAGGCAATAATAAAAAGGACCAAAAACAAAATTATCCCAAATCTCAGCAAGGTAGCATTAAGTGATTGTCCTGACTTCTTTGAACGTTTCCGTGCTGCGTGAAATGAACCCGATATTCGGGAACGATAATCACCGGGACCACTTTCTTGTTCTAATTGCAACTCCCGCTTAATTCTCGCTTCACGCTCCATCATCTCCTCCTTTTTTGGATCATAATACCGGGGAGAATAATTGAATCGCTGATGTGTCGGAGTCTTGGTGAATAAAGACAAAAATTTCATTTCTCAAAGATATTTTGTTGTTGTCAATTTTGTTAGCAACAAGTGCCGATAACTTATATTACCAACGCCTTTTCAGGTATCCAAAATCGAGTTTAAATCGACTAATATCAGTTAAGTATTTAATGCCAATCCGCTGATGTAGTTGCTGAACCATTTCTCATCACAGTGGCAATTTTTTAGGTTTGCGGTGCAGACGGAAGGCCCAACTAAGGCTATATTCATGGCTTACAAAAATGAAGTTTATCACTTTCAATTACAAACCTAACGGCAGTATGCTCGAAAAAGTTTTAGTGATTTTATTGTTGTTTGGGTCGCATTGCTCGCTTTTGGCACAGGATAAAAAAAATCAATGGGTTGACAGTGTCTTCAATACACTGAGTGTCGAGGAAAAAGCAGGACAACTCTTCGTGATTCCCGCCTCATTCTATTATTCCGAAAATGAAATCGAAAACCTGTTGGCTGATGTGAATGATCATCACCCCGGTGGTATTATCATCACAGGTGGTGGACCCGTGGGAACGGCTAACCTGATTAACCAACTGCAGGCCGGTTCTCAAGTGCCACTCGTTATCATGATGCGTGCCGGAAGAGGGCCCGGAGAAGTGCTAGATAGCCTGAACAATTTTCCTGATATGCTAAATCTTGGCGCCACTACCAATGACACTTTACTCTATAATCTTGGTAAAGAAATAAGCCGGCAAATGAAACTTATCGGGCTTCACATGAATTTAGCGCCTAATGTAGACATTGACGTATTACCATCTAATCCTGAAAATTATTTGGGGACCAATAAACAGCGAGTCGCAAAACAAGCAAAGATGTTCGTCCAGGGTCTTCAAGACAATGGCATTATTGCCAGCGCAACACATCATCAGGTTGATGGTAAAAAAGATTTGGAAACAGAATGGGCATTCGACTTCGTCAATAGCAGATTGGATACGACCAGTTTCTACCCATACCAACAATTAATCAACGATAAAGTAGGTGGTATTGTCACTTCTCATCTTCACTTTTCCATGCTCGATAAAAGGAAAACCATACCTGCCTCTGTATCTCAGCTTTTTGTGAGTGATATCATAAAGAAAAAAATGAATTACCAGGGACTTACGCTGGCTGAAATTCCATACATTCATGAAATTTCGAACAAATCGAAAAGTGAATCAGAAAGATTAGCTTTTGAAATTGGTAACGACTTACTGCTGTATCCTTACAATCTGAATGGTGCAATTAGGAGAGTGGTTTCAGCAGTTAAAAAAAAATCATCACTAAAACTCCAGCTTGACCAAAGCGTAAAAAAAATTCTTGCCGCAAAATATGATGCCGGTCTTGCCGCTGCACAGAAAACAGTATCAGAAAATCTAATTGACAAAATTAATTCACCCGCAACGGCTACACTGAAAATTCAAATCGCACAATCATCCATCAGTTTGGTAAAAAATGAAATTGATTTAATTCCTATCCAAACACTTGACGGGAAAAAATTTGCTTCACTAACGATTGGCCAAGGCAATAAAAAAGATTTTGAAGCACATCTCAGAAAATATACCAGCGTGCAAT
>CAYTBO010000187.1:0-2354 GCA_964436055.1 uncultured Ohtaekwangia sp. | reverse complement strand
TTACTTTCCAAAGCCATACCAACAGAATGCGCTTGAACGACTGCTACACCATTATAATAATCAATGATCAGGCCGGATAATCCATCACCTTCTCCATGCACCAGCCTGTATGCATTTGTGACAGAAGAAGACAACCCAATGGCTTGTCTTTGAATTAAGGCAGATTTAATTTTTTCAAAATAGAAACTAGGTTCAGGTGGAGAAGGTGAAAAATGCAATACACGCACTGCAATAGTGCCATGGTGAAAGTGACCATAGCCTAGCGGCTTTTTGTTTGTATCCTGAATGCAAACCCAATCACCATCTTTCAATGTGTCATCAATAACATCAATGGCACCGGAAAAAACCCAGGGATGAAATCTTTTTATAGATTGGTCTTTTCCTTTTTTTAATGTGAGGGTCCTGATATTCTTCTTCATATTGCTATATCACCACAAAGCTACATTGTTTTAAGGCAGTGTGGACTTTCATGGCATAAAAAGAAAGTCAACCGGCCTGTCAGGTAAGACTTGATTTTTATTTCTCTTCATTTTTATATTTGACTTTGAAACTTAAATAAGTGCTTATGATGAGGCATATTATTTTATTGAGTGTATTCTTTACTTTTTCTTGTGATGTGAGTGAGCCTGAACAAGAGAACAACACCGGGGCAGCAACAGGAATTCCTGCCGGAGCTGTCGTTGAACCTTTCAGTGACAATACTAACCTCTCCAGGGTTGTTTTAAATGATGGTTCAGGTAATCTGTCACAATCAGGTGTTCTGGAGGAAGGACAAAGGGCAGGAAACTGGATAGAATACCATCCTACCGGAATGGTGAAAAGTATTTCTTCTTACGTAGACGGAAAACTTGAAGGCATGCGCGTGGAGTTGAATACGAGCGGTCAATTAGAAAAAAGAATGAACTATCACAGTGATTTATTGCACGGTGATTATAAGGAATTCAAATACTCCACCCTAAAGGAAGAAAGAAACTATCAATTAGGAAAGTTGGAGGGCATGGTGAAAATCTATTATGACAATGGAAAAATTATGGAGGAGGGGGCTTATAAAAATGGAACCCGGGACGGGGTGTCAAAATGGTATGATCAGGAGGGAAATGTGACGATTGAATACGAGTATAAGAATGGGGAATTGGTCAAAAAATAGCGTTTTTTTGATCTTTTTGAACCTAATTCCGAATAATTTCGTATTTAGTGATACCACTTTAAGCAGTGGTGCAGATGGCGTTGAAAAGTAGCGCGGAAAAAGAAAAAATTTTACAAAAATTTCAACCCCGAAACTTTAAGTTTCTGGTTTTGTTTAACAAAAAATATTTTGAGATATGAATAGATTCTTTCAATTGGTGATGGCTGCGATCGTAGGCAGCGCAATAACAGTGGCCGCAAGCCAATGGCTTACAAAGGAAAATTCCATGGTAAAAATTGAGCACATATCGGGTGTTCCGGCTTCATCCGTTGCTTTTACGATAAACGAAAATGGTGAAGCTGTACCGCTGGACTTTACAGGCACTGCGGATAAGGTTACTCCGGCCGTAGTACACATCAGATCTACACAGGAGGGAGGGCAGATTTCCAGGGATGCAAGAGATCCACTTCGCGACTTTTTCTATGGGCCATCACCAATGCAGCGAGGCCCAAGTCAGAGCACAGGATCTGGGGTCATTATTAATGCAAATGGATATATCGTTACAAACAACCACGTGGTGCAAGGTGCTGATATCGTTGAAGTAACGATGAATGACAATAGTTCACACAAGGCTGAAGTAATCGGTACAGATCCGGATACGGATATTGCTCTTATTAAAATCAGTAAAAAAGATTTACCCCATTTGTCATTTGTTGATTCTGACAAATCCAAGGTAGGGCAGTGGGTATTGGCTGTGGGAAATCCCTTTAATTTAAACTCCACTGTGACAGCAGGTATTATCAGTGCAAAGGGCAGAAACATTAACATCATTAATTCCAACTCCAGAGATGGAAATCAAGCGCTTGGCAATACGGCTATTGAATCTTTTATTCAAACTGACGCAGCCATTAATCCCGGCAATAGCGGAGGCGCTTTGGTAAGCCTGGATGGAGGCCTCCTTGGAATAAACACAGCCATAGCCAGCCCTACCGGCTCTTATTCAGGTTATGGATTTGCAGTTCCATCAAACATCGTAAGCAAAGTAGTTGAAGATTTGATTACTTATGGAACAGTACAGCGTGGATGGTTGGGCGTAACCGTACAAAACATGACTAGCGATTTGGCAAAGCAGGAAAATCTTGATCGCAACGAAGGAGCCTATATCGTTGACTTTGCCGAAAACAGTTCCGGTAAAGAAGCTGGACTGCAGAAAGGTGATATCGTTATT
>CAYTBO010000186.1:0-2433 GCA_964436055.1 uncultured Ohtaekwangia sp. | reverse complement strand
TGATGTTTTTTTGGTCTGAAAATGTTAATCCTTCCATCTGCCATCTTAAAAGCTTTCATCCCTTCGAATATGGATTGGCCATAGTGAATGGAAAGCATAGCTGGGCTCATAGGTAATTCACCATATGGGACGACCGTTGGGTCACCCCATTTTCCATTGGCATAATCTGTCAGAATCATATGGTCTGAAATGTATTTTCCAAACTCAAGATTGTTAAAGTCTACCGTTGAGAGCCGTGACTTTGAAACTTGCTGGACAGGGATGGAGGCCGGTTTGATCATGAATAACTTGTTTGGTGATAAAGATATTTATTTTTGATTTGGACTGAAGAGTAATATGTAAATTAATCTCTCTGTTGATTTCTCATTTCCTGCGCGATAGCCTTGGCTTCCCGGTAGTTTTGAGCTTCTAATTGTTGAATAATCCTTTCATAATTTTTCCTATCCCTATTTTGTGATAATTTATAAGAAGCCTGGATTTCAGTTATTTCAATCTCCAAACCTGCAATTCCCCTCATTTCTCTGGCCAAATACGATGGCGTCTTGCTATCTACCGACATTGGATTTGCATAAGATTAAGTGCTGTCTTAAATGAGTTAACAGAACGAGAAATATCCTCTGGCGTGGTTGCCCAGGAGCATACACTTACCCTTATTACTCGCTGACCAAACCAGATAGAACCTCCCACCCAACATTCTCTTAAATCCTGAATTTTGGAAATCGTAAGGTTTGTAAGTTCATCGGTTTCGCAACTGATCAGCACTTGATTAAACACTACGTTATTCAATACTTTGAAGCCGGGCGCCTCACTGATTTCTTTTGCAAATTGTTGTGCCCTTTCATGGAGCCCGGTAACCATTTCGTCAGTACCTTTCTTGCCCAGATATTTTAACGCGGCCCATAGTTCAATCACCCTTGCTCGTCTCGACATTTCAGGAGTATAATACATTCCGTCACGATTTTCTCCAATTACAATATATCCGCCTGTCATGTGCAAGGCAGATACCAATGCTTCTTTATCGCTGCATAATATTATGCCGCTATCGTAAGGTGTATTTAAAGTTTTATGTCCATCAACAGCAAATGAATCTGCAAGTTCAATACCCTTAGTGAGATGTTGGAGTTTAGTAGTGGCTTGCGCCCAAAGTCCAAAAGCACCATCAATGTGAATCCATGCCCCTTGGCTTTTGGCGCGCTCACATATCTGGCTGAAGTTATCAAATGAACCGCTGTTTACATTTCCGGCTTGAAGTATGAGAATGGTTTTGTTATCCAATTCCGGAATCAAGTCAGGTATGATACGACCTTGATCATCCACGTCCACCCAGTCAATGTTTGATTTTCCTAAACCAATTAATGAGATGGCTTTAAGTACTGTAGCATGAGCATGTTTACCGGTAACTACCCTGATTTTCGGTGCATCAAATAATCCCTTTTCAGTAATATCCCAATTCTGCTCCTTTAGAATCCGATAGCGGGCCGCGGCCAGACCACAAAAGTTTGCCATGGAAGAACCACTTACGAAGCCGGCAACCGTTTTATCAGGCAGGCCAAAGAGATCAACAAGCCAGCGCTCTACAATTGTTTCCAGTTTGGAAGTAACGGGCGAAAGTACTTGCATAGCAGAAACCTGATCCCAGAACAGCGTTAAATTTTTAGCGGCAAGACTTGCAGGGACAACACTTCCCGTAACAAAACCGAAATACCGACTTCCGACAGTTGCTACCGTTGCTGGCGATCCATATTGATGAAGTAACTCAATCAGATCATCTGCACTTCCGGGATTGACAGGCATTGGTTCGTTAAAATGATCCAAATTCTTCAGCGCTTCTGCTGTTGGATAAACGTTTCTGTCAAAAACTTCGGACAGATATTCTAATCCAAGTTCTCCTGCCTTTTTGAAAATGCCCTGATCTCGCATTTCGGCATACATCCTCTGTTGAATACTTTTATGGTTCATCATTTTGAGAAATAGTGATCTGAAATAACTGATGTTACGCTGAAGATTTTAACCACAGAGATTACACGGAGGAATTCACACAGAGAACACGGAAAAAATGATCCCAGTGATCTCTGTGCTGTATTTTTACTCTGTGCGCTCTGTGGTAAAACCAAGCTTTGCATAACATTAGTGAAATAATATCAGTCCTTTGGTTGAGAATTTTTTTATTGTAATCCGAAAACTCCTTTTTGCATTGTCCTTTTGTGCGCCAGAAATTCTCCATCTACAATAAACAAAGTTGCACCGGTTTCCGAATAGGAACGATCCTGCTCATGTTATCGCTTACCTGATAACTCATGCCAGCCCTTAAGCGTTGGGTCGATCCATCTGATAGTTCTGAAATTAATTCTCCTTTAAGACAGAAAAGAATGTGGCCAACATCGCACCAATGATCAGCTTTATAACCGGCTGAATATTCCACCACTCTAATCC
>CAYTBO010000185.1:0-2451 GCA_964436055.1 uncultured Ohtaekwangia sp. | reverse complement strand
CCTTACAATACTGGCAGCGACAGTTTCATTTACCCCGACAGTTTTAAAGAGAACAGAGCCGACTACGAAAAACGAATTGGCGACAAAGACGAAGAAGGTTACCTGATGAAGGAAGGCTACTTTAGAAAGAACAGCAAAGACAGCGGACACTTTCACAGCAATTGGCTGAGCATGATGTACCCGCGCTTGTTCTTAGCGAAAAACCTAATGCGAGATGACGGAGTAATCTTTGTTCACATTGATGAAAACGAAGCTCACAATCTTCGTTTGATGATGAATGAGATTTTTGGTGAAGAGAACTATGCGGGAGAAATTGTTTGGAAGAACAGCAGTAAAAATGACCAAGCGTACATTTCAATCCAGCATGAGTACATTCTCGCTTATGTAAAAAACAAAAGTGAAAACTTAGGCGACTGGACTGAGAAAAAAGAAGGGCTAGAAGAAATCTTTAAAGCTTTTGATGGATTTAGAAAAAAGCATGGAAATGATTGGGAAGCAATACACAAAAAAGCGCTGGATTGGTACAAGCAATTTCCTGAATCTAACCCGATTTCATCAAGCAAGCATTATTCTTGGATGGACGAGCGGGGTGTTTACTTTCCTGACAATATTTCTGGGCCAAACTTTGGACAATACAGATATAACGTAATCCATCCTATTACAGGAAAAATCTGTAAGGAACCATCAAGTGGTTGGCGTTTTCCGGAAAGCACAATGCTTCAGAGAATTAAGGATAATCTGGTTCATTTTGGAAAAGATGAAAGCACAGTCCCTAACAATAAAACATATCTCAAGGATACAGAGTATCAGAGTTTAACGAGTGTCAAATATCGAGATGGAAGGGTCGCTTCCAAAAACCTGAATGAACTTATAGGAGGAAAGTACTTTACAAATCCCAAAGACCCAGAATTGCTTACTCAACTCTTAAAGGCAACAAAGGTTAAGAGCGATGATATTGTTCTGGACTTCTTTGCAGGTTCTGGAAGTACAGGTCAGGCTGTTATAGATTTTAATAAGGAAAATGGTGGGTCTACTCAATTCATTTTGGTACAACTGCCTGAACCTTGTGACGAATCAAGTGAAGCCTTCAAAGCTGGGTTTAATACAATTGCCGATATTTCAAAAGAGCGTGTCAGAAGGGTCATTCAGAAAATTCAAAAAGAGAAATCTGAAAAACCAGACTTGTTTGAAAAAGATAAGTTGGACTTAGGTTTTAAGGTATTCAAACTTATTTCTTCAAACTTCAAAATCTGGCGTGGCAATGAAATAACTGAAGAAAACCTAACCACTCAATTAGATGCGTTTACTAATCCAGTAAAAGAGGGCAGCGAAAAAGATAATATGTTTTACGAGTTGCTGCTAAAGGCGGGCTATCAATTAACGGACAAAATTGAAAAGCGATTACTTTTCTACTCGGTAAAAGATAACGAACTTATTGTAGCCCTTGATGAAATGACTCCTGATGTGGTTGAAATAATCACCAAGTCATTACCAAAACCCAAGAAGGTAATCACGCTCGACATTCTGTTTGCCAACAACGACCAGCTAAAAACTAATACGGTGTTGCAAATGAAAGATGCAGGCATTGACTTTAAAACCGTTTAGTCATGGCTGTTGAAGTAAAAAAGGAGAAAAAGACTGGCCTAAAAGGATACCTGGCAAATTTCACCAAAGAACAGTTAATAGGGCAGATTATAGAACTGAATAAGAAATACAAAGATGTTAAGTCGTACTATGACTTTTTTCTGAATCCAGACTCATCCAAAAAGGCGGATAAAGTTAAGGCTGTCATTCTTAATTGTTTTTACCCAAGTCGTGGTTACAAGCTGCGCTTAAAAGAGGCCCGCAAAGCGGTTGCGGATTTTAAAAAGTTATCTCCCGATGACGCATCTCTTTTGGATGTTATGCTCTATTACGTTGAATGCGGAGTGAATTTTACTAATGACTTTGGAGATATTGACGAGCCATTTTATAATAGTGTGGCAAATATGTTCAGGCAGGCAGGTACTTTGTATATACACATGGCAAAGGATAAGGGCTTCCACGACCGTGCTGAAAAAATAATGAACGATACCATCGATATAGGCTGGGGCTTTCATGATGAACTGGCAGACATTTACTACAACTATTTCAAATAGCTCCATTGCATGAAACTGCACTTCGACAGCAATCAGGAATATCAGTTAGAGGCCATTAAGTCGGTTACTGATTTATTTGAAGGTCAGCCGCTGAATGGTGGCGATTTTGAATTTTCAATCACTCAAACCGGCCAACTGCTAAATGAAAACGGCTTTGGTAATCATTTAAAACTTACAGAAGACCAACTACTGGCCAATGTAAAAACCATTCAGGAGCGAAACGAAATCAAAGACCGGGTAACGGAACTGCGGGGTACAAATTTTTCCATTGAAATGGAAACCGGTACCGGAAAAACTTACGTTTATCTGCGAA
>CAYTBO010000184.1:0-2485 GCA_964436055.1 uncultured Ohtaekwangia sp. | reverse complement strand
GGAGAGACTGCGATGGAGGATAGGAAGAAGAGTGGATACTTTTAGTTACCAGTTGCAGGTTGCCAGTTGCCGGTTTTACACAAAAAGTAAAGTAATTGTTCTGAAATGAAAAGTTATCGTGATTTAGAGATTTATCAGGAGTCGAAGCGATTGGCTATTGAATGTCACAAATTATCTTTGACGCTCCCTAAATTTGAACTTTATGAAGAGGGTAGTCAACTAAGGAGGTCATCCAAGTCGGTAACTTCTGCCATTGTTGAAGGATTTGGCAGGCGAAGGTATAAAGCAGATTACATAAAGCATCTAATTTATGCTCAAGCTGAATGCGATGAAACAATATTGCATCTCGACTTTATTTTCGAGACTGAATCTTGGAAAGATAAGGATCAGTACGAGAATCTTAAGAATGAATACGACACCGTAAGTAAAAGGATCAACAAATTCATTCAATGGGTAGAGGAAAATTTAAATTAAAACCGATCAAGCTGGAAACAGGAAACTGGGGACCGGCAACCGGGAAAACGATACCCTCAGCAAACGTATCAACAAATTCATCCAATGGGTTGAAGAAAATCTAAAGTAGAACAATGGACCGGCAACTCGAAACCGGCAACTGGGAACTGAATAACAATGGATAGAAGTAAACTTAAAATGAAACTAACAAACCGGAAACCGGCAACCGGGGACTGGTAACCAAAAGGAGATGAACCAATTACTTCGATTCACAACAGCCGGCAGTGTCGATGACGGCAAGAGTACCTTGATCGGGAGATTATTGTACGACAGCAAATCTATTTTCGAAGATCAGTTAGAAGCCGTGCAACAATCCAGTACAAAAAAGGGCTTCGACTATGTGGACCTGTCCATGCTCACGGACGGATTGAAGTCTGAAAGGGAACAAGGAATAACCATTGATGTGGCCTATCGCTATTTCAATACACCCAAACGAAAATTCATCATTGCAGATACTCCCGGTCATATCCAATACACCCGCAACATGGTGACAGGTGCATCGACTGCTAACCTAGCTATCATCCTCATTGATGCCAGAAAAGGATTGGTAGAACAAACCTACCGCCATTCATTTATTGCATCCCTGCTGAAAATCCCTCATATCATTGTGTGTGTCAACAAAATGGATCTGGTGGAATACGACCAAAAAGTGTTTGAAAAGATCGAAGAGGACTACAAGGCTTTTTCTTCCAAGCTCGAAGTTCATGATATTCAATTCGTACCCATTAGTGCGCTCAACGGGGATAATGTGGTCAACCGTTCGGAGAAGATGAATTGGTATGGTGGTTCTACATTGCTCCACATACTAGAAAATGTGCACATTGAAAGCGACCATAACCACATCGATGCAAGGTTTCCAGTACAGTACGTGATCCGGCCACAGACAAAAGAGAATCCTGATTTTCGGGGCTACGCAGGAAGAGTTGGGGGTGGAATATTCAGACCAGGAGATGAAGTTGTGATTTTTCCTTCGGGATTTACTTCTAAAATCAAGGAGATCCGCTTAGGTGATGAGGTGATTAAAGAAGCCTTCGCACCCATGTCCGTTACGATTACCCTTGAAGATGAGTTTGATATTAGTCGTGGTGACATCATTGCCAAACCCGGTAACCAACCCGAACCACTACAAGATATTGAGATGATGATGTGCTGGATGAGTCAGCGGCCATTGAACATCAATTCAAAGTATGTGATAAAGCACATGACCAAAGAGGTTAAGGGAATCATCAAAGAAATTCAATACAAACTGGACATCAGCAAATTGCAAAGAATCCCTAATGCCGACCAGCTGTTGATGAACGAAATAGGGAAAGTTCAACTGCGCGTGTCGCAACCCTTGTTCCCGGACATCTACAGACGCAACCGAATCACCGGATCCGTGATCCTGATTGAAGAAGGAACCAATGAGACAGTAGGAGCGGGGATGATAGTTTAGTTTCAAGTTACAGGTTGCAAGTTCCAAGTTATTATGCGTGACCTGTAATTTGAAACCTGAAACCTGAAACAATTTAACTTTGCATCCTTCGGTTAATATTTTTACAATGAGTATAAAGTTATTATTAGAAATTGCAATAAAAGCATCGCAAGAGGCTAGTGAAGAAATCCTTAAGGTCTATCATTCCAAAGATTTCGAAATGGAGTTGAAGGGCGACAATTCCCCATTAACAATAGCCGACACGAGAGCCCACCGCGTAATAGTTACCCATTTAGCGGAAACAGGCCTGCCCATTCTCAGTGAAGAAGGAAAAGATATACCTTATGAAGAGCGCAAACACTGGAAACGGTTTTGGATGGTGGACCCGTTGGACGGCACGAAGGAATTCATCAAACGCAACGATGAGTTTACGGTGAACATTGCCCTGATCGAAAACCAACAACCGATTTTGGGAGTGCTGGCGGTACCGGTTACGGGGGTGGTCTACTATGCAGCAAGAGAGTTATGTGCACATAAAATATTAAATGGAGAAGTTAC
>CAYTBO010000183.1:0-2519 GCA_964436055.1 uncultured Ohtaekwangia sp. | reverse complement strand
TTGTAGGCTACTGTGTGATCTTCCGACTCAAAATAGAGCGAATCTTCCTTTTGATAGATTGTATCCAGCGTGAACTCCTCAGCCTTAAGGGTGATGTTTTGAATTGAAGACTTATCCTCCAGACTGAGATACAATTGAAAGGTACGCGTAGATAGCTTGAGGATACCCAGGTAATCACGTCCCGATTTTGATCTTGAAGTACAGCTGGAAAGAATAAGCAATAGTAGAAATAAACGAGGCATGGAATAAAGATAGAAAATACTGTTGTTTAAACTATTAGTGTTTCAACCCAATCTGGTCGTAGTTTCTCGCTACGGCCTATACAAAGATTAATTTAAGGTCTTAACGTGACGCTTGTGGAGGTCTAAGTTGTAGACACTTGTGACTTTTACAATATCTGTGGATTCTGGATATAAATCCTATGGCTATGGATAATCCAATCAAAAATGTGACACTTGCATTTCCCTGCGAGAAAAAATGGAAAGATCTTCAAGGCAATGGTAAAGAGCGATTCTGTAGCCAATGCAACCATGCTGTAAAAGATTTTACGCACGCCACTGCCGATGAACTTCAACAAGAACGCTCCAGATGCACCAGGGTATGCGGTAAGTTTAAGGTTTCACAGTTGCATCCAGCGTTTTTGAAAACTGCTGCAGCTACTTCCTTACTTGCAGCTTCATTGGTTAGCTGTACTCCAGACCCTCAGCCCATGCTTCCAACTATTCAGCCACCGCCTCAAGATATTCCCATAGAAGAAGATTTTGAATTGATGGGCGATATTGTGTTCTTAGGTGTTATCATTCCCGATTTGGATTCAATTGAATTAGAAAATGAAGGTGACTATTAAGCCAAGGTTCGCGTCCTCACGGACCAAGAGAGAATCACCCAACTGGTCGGAGCGGCTGGCTACGACCTACACAAAACACTGATAAAAAGGTCTTAGCGTGACCTAAGACCAGCGTGGGTTTGGGACAATAATAACTATTACCAAATTGAAAAAATAGATCGATGAAATGCTTTAACTTTAATTGAAATTCTGCGACATCTTTTGGCTTGATTATGAAAGAAGAAAGCATTCAACAGCTATTTAAAGACACAAAGGAGGCCTTTAGCAAATCGCCCATCAAAAAATACGCGGAAGTAAATAATCACAAATGGAATTACTCAGTCTCAGCAACAAGACTGATGGAAGGCGCCAATCTGATTATAGGATTTAACTGGGGAGCTTCGGGTAATAAATCCTATGAACCTCAAATGGAGGTGCCAAAGGAAAACTTTAAAGATCTTTACGATAAAAAATGGCTAGGTTCTTTAGAACGAATATACCAGCCATTAAAACAAAGATTCCCTGCTGAGGATATTGATAACTCCACGCAAACGAACTTTTGCTTTTTCAGGTCCAAGATAGAAAATGAAATTACACCGGAGGATCTTGCTTTATCTACACCCCTTTTCATGAAACTAATTGCTCTGATTAAGCCCAAACGAATTATGGGGTTCTCAAAAAAACTCCAGAGTTATTGTATCGATAATAATCTATGTGATCAGGTTGAAAGTAAAAGCTTTCCTTCCAATAAAAGAACACTTCACGTGGCTAGAGGATATTTAAGACTAGCTGGCCAAGAGACTCCAATATATTTTCTACCGCATCCCAATTCCAAGTTTACGTCTGTGGCAAGAAAAAATGGATGGGACTTTTGTTTTGACTCTTAACAATTTAATATGATTGAAGCTAATCTAACCACCGCATTTTATGATTTTAATCAGGGACGGGTAGAATTTAATCGTGGCCGACACCGGGCGATACTATATGGAAGGTATTGGTATCCTGTCCGTGCAATAACGAATCATGCCCGGACACTTGCCAACGAAGAACCTGACCTAACAACCACTAGAGCCATCAAAGCAATCCTAGACCTCGGATTTATCATAAGAATGAAATGGGTTGAGTTTAATGATGATGGCCCCGTTGCATTAAGCGATCAAGAAGTAGTTGACGAGATTCATGAGTTTTCTTTCTTTATAGAAAGATTAACACGAAGGTTAGATTAATTCAGCACAAATCTCGCCTCCCTACTAGCGTGGAAGTTACTCCCGCGCGGATGAGCCATTTTCTTGTCTCGCCCACAGCATTCACGCTATTGTGAGATATCTTTAGAAGCCCTGATATTGAATTCTCAACTTCTCTCCACAAGTTTCACTGATTGAATTTTGGGCATGAAATATTAACATCGAACTGTGAATACGATATTCTTGATCTGAATTTAGCTTAGCTTTAAAGGCTACAATTTTATCTAGTTCTTCTTGACTTAAATCATTAGTTAAGTAACTCTTCCCTGTGCCTAATGACAAATCAATTCTATTTTCAACAATTGAAAGTGCATCTAAAGGATATTCAAAAATGAAAGGCATTTTTGGCTCTGTATTTTTGGGGTCGAACAGAGGCAGCAAACTAAAATAGCATAATACTGGATTCAATCTATTTTCTATCTTCAATGGGCCCATATCATAGATATAGT
>CAYTBO010000182.1:0-2536 GCA_964436055.1 uncultured Ohtaekwangia sp. | reverse complement strand
CAATCACGCTTTCCCTCCGTAGCAGGGCCAATAAAGCCCAGTGGCGGAATGAAGGCCCGCTTCCCTATGTCATTGTCGGTCATGCCTACGGATTTCCATTTGATGGCGCTGATGTTGCCGTTATACTTGGCCGTATTGTTCAGGCCGCTCTCGGTCGTGGTGTACATCAGGTTCATGCCAAAGAAGTCGGTGACATCGTCATTTTGTAATGCCTGAGTCGCTGGTCAATTCTGAAGTTGTTGATGCTGGTCATCCAGCCGCGGATGTTGATATGATTTTTTATATTGGCGGCCCCTCGGTTGAAAATGATTTCTTTACTAATCGATGGCTCGGGCCGGGCTATCCGCTGCAAGTCCGGCCTCGAGTGCAGTGTTAAAAATTATATAGTGCTTTCTCGATAGTGATTTATTGTCTGACTTTAATGTAATCCTCAATTGATACTCTGTCAAGCAATTTTTGTATCTTTGTCTTATGCGAATAGAGAGACTAGAAAAGGAAATTGTGATTCGTATTCCTTTGGGACTCGAATCTAAAAAGATTCAAAACATATTGGATTTAATTAGGTACGGAGAATTAACTGCAAAGAGCCAAACTGAGCAGCAGGATGTGGATGAAATGTCCTCTAAAATCAACAAGTCGTGGTGGGCAAAAAACCGTGACAGGTTCATCAAGAAATGAACCTGGTGGTTGACACCAATATTGTTTTTAGCGCAATACTTAATACAAATAGTCTTATTGCTAGTATTTTGACGGAATACTCCGAGCTTCTAACTTTTTACTCTCCGGCTTTCCTACTCTCCGAACTTGACCATCACCGCTCCAAGCTCTCCAAAATACTGCAAATCAACGATCAGGCCGTTCTTGAACTTCAACACCTTGTTGTCCAAAACGTTCACTTTGTTGATGAGTCTCAAATCTCACAATGGAATTGGCTGGAGGCACAGCGAATTACAACTAACGTTGATGCTGACGACATCGCTTTTGTTGCTCTTTCATTGGAATTGAAATGCCCCTTATGGACGGGTGACAAACAACTGCACAGGAAAATTGCAAATATTGACATTTTTAGCACCAAACAATTGGTGGCGTATCTGAAAAGGTAATTCAATCCCGCCCTGCCCCTTCAACAATAAATTTTACATTTCTATTGAATCGAACTTCCTACCACACCCACATCAAATCCCTTGCTCGCCAGGGGCTACTGTGCCAAGCTGTGACCCAACAAATTCCGCGGTCAAACCTATACCGCTGGAAAGCAGAGCATGAAGGAAAATATCATGATTTCGGTATCATCATCAATGCGGCTCAGGATTTTGAGATCATCAGATCCTTTGCTCAAAATCGTTCCGCAAAAAGAATCTTTGCAGCCTACGTACGCCTGGTCAAAACTGTACTTGCTATTGTCCACTCCCTCCCTCAGTTTCACCGTACCGTAAAGCAATACAACAAGAAAATTGTCGAAGTGATTCTGCGTGTAAAAGATCATGTCGGGTTAAAGCGATCTTTGAACTTCTTCAACATTTCAGTTACCACCTTCCGTAACTGGTCCCTGCAATCGCTCACCTCATGCTTTGCATCCATGACCGGTGGCTGTAACCGTGTCTTCCCTAACCAACTCTCGCGACCCGAAATCCTAAAGCTCAGAGAACTTCTGTGTGATACGCAGTATCAGTTCTGGCCTGTATCTTCCATTGCTCTCCACGCTCTTCGAAACAATATCCTGCCACTCAGCCTCAACACCTGGTACAAGTATGTGAACAAGTTTGGTCTTGCCCGAACCAGGCCTGCGTCACGAAGAAAGAAAAATTATTTCAGCGTGCGCGCTCAACAGCCTCGCCAGATATGGCATGCAGACATCACTGCATTCGTCACTGCAGACCGTGTGAAGCACTACATTTACCTGGTGGTCGACAATTTCTCCCGGAAGATACTTTCGTGGCTCATTGCCGATTCGGTGAAAGCCGAGTACAGAAAGATTACAATCGAAGAAGCCTTAACCCATGCTGGCCAATCTAACTCAAACACTACCCTCATTACCGATGGCGGACCGGAAAACAATCTTCAGGCTTTCCTTGATACGCTTGACCAACCTGTTCGACACCAGGTTGCGTTGGTGGATGTGCACTATTCCAACTCGCTCATTGAAGCACACAATAAAGTCCTCAAATTCAACTACCTCTATCAGATGAATATTCCTGATGGGGACCGGCTCCGGAAAATATTCCCGGCTATCGTTGACGACTTCAACAACCGGCCGCATGTTTCCCTGGACGGATTAACACCTATTGAAGCCGAACAAAATCATCCAATAGATCGAACCAAACTCCAAATTTACATCCAACAAGCTACCCAAAAACGAAAAATGTACAACCAAAGACACCAGTGCACCCACTGCAGTGAGTAAGCAACTATTGAAAAACAAAAATCTGGGTCAGGGTCTGAACCAAACCACCCTTCTCAAAACAACTTTTACTACTTTTGATACCTGTTCCTTAATCGGAACATCGAAGTATAAAATTACTGTGGGACTGCCCGC
>CAYTBO010000181.1:0-2557 GCA_964436055.1 uncultured Ohtaekwangia sp. | reverse complement strand
TTTTTGTTAACTTCTCATCATAGAGGTGTGCATCTGCACCCAGATAAGTAAGAATACTTTGCATGATCGGGAGAATCAGTTTTTCATGTTCTGCCACAATTCTTCTGAAGAATGGTTCATAACCCGGACGTGGCCAATAGTCAGATTCCTTAAAGTTGGGATCATTGTCAAGATTAAAAGCACGTCTGCAAAAGACCCAACCCTCAACAAGGTCAGGATGGATGATGGTGGTTTCTTTCATGGGAAAGTATCCCTGGTTTACCGATCCAACCCGTTTGGCCAGATACTTCATTCTTTCCTCCCGCGTGGTTGTTTCAAAAAATTCTGCAATTTTTTTCTCCGCTTCGTCATATAGTTGAGGATCTATTCCATGACCTGATAAAATGGTGAAGCCAATACCCTCCATGGCTTCCCCCAACTGTTTGGCAAATTTTCTTTTTCCTTCTTCCCCACCATCAAAGAAATGGCTGATGTCAGAAGTTTTAATTTCATATTCTTCGTCAAACTGTTCTTCTCCCTCTTTTTCAGCCAGGTGATAGGTTTGGTCTTTTTTGACCTGTTCATATTTTTTGAATTCCTGGTTAACAGCCTTTACTCCTTTTTCCTGTTCAGTAGACATGATGAGTATTAATTTTTCAGAGACTAAAGATAACAAATATGTTCTTTGCATTTGGTTCTTAAAACTCATCCTTTTGGCATAATTAACGCCACCTATCACAATGCTGTTTTGTAACTCAGAGCAACATATTACCTTACTTAAATAGCATTCTTATACAAAATTATATGAACACCAGATTCTTAATAATTATTTTGGCTCTTGTTGCATCTTTTGTGCAGGCGCAAAACGAAGACCCTAAAAATCCCAACTGGAAAAAGTATCATAGCACGGCTGACGCATATGCTTTGCTGGCCGGATGGGCCAAAGCTTATCCGGATCTTACCAATCTTTATTCAATCGGTGAAACGTTGAAGGGAACTCAGCTTATGGTTTTGGAAATTACCAATAAGCAAACAGGCAAAGCATCAGACAAGCCCGCTTATTATTATGATGGAAATATTCATGCCGGTGAACTTACAGGTGCAGAGGTATCGCTTCACTATGCATGGCATATATTAAGCAACTATGATAAGGATGCGAGAATTAAAAACCTGGTAGACACGCGCACGCTTTATATTCGACCAAAATTTAATCCAGATGGCGCAGACATTGCCTTGAATACAATCAACCACTTGCGCAGTACACCTCGCCCTTATGATGAAGACATGGATGGACTTATGGATGAAGATCCTGGAGACGATTTGAATAAGGATGGACTAATCACAGACATGCGTGTAAAGAATCCTGCGGGACAATGGAAAGTAAGTAAAGATGATCCACGGATTATGGTTAAACGTACGGATGGGGAAATTTCAGGAGACTATTATGATGTATTCACCGAAGGAATTGATGATGACAAGGATGGACAATTCAATGAGGATGGAATTGGTGGTATTGATATGAACAGGAATTTTCCGCGAAACTGGGGCCTGGAAAGCGAACAAAAAGGAGCGGGGCCGTATCCCTTGTCCGAACCGGAGACCCGAGCTACAATAGAATTTATTAATTCGCACAGAAACATAACCGGTATTTTTCATGGGCACACATCAGGGGGTTTTTTATTCCGTCTTCCATCCACCACATCCTGGGATAATTTTAATATGGAAGACCAAAGTCTGATTCTGGAACTTTCAAATAAGTATGCCACTACTACAGGACAACGAGCAATTCCCAGTTACAACAACCCCAGGCTTCATCGTCATGGAACCTTAATAAGCTGGGGATATTGGGATTATGGTGTGGTTGGTTTCGTGCCTGAATTTTGGGGCGGTTTTCAAGCAGACACAGATAAAGATGGAAGGGTGAGCGACCTTGAAAGAATGAAATGGAATGATGAACAACTTGGTGGAAAAGGATTTGTTAACTGGCAGACTTTCAATCATCCTCAATTAGGACAGGTTGAAATAGGAGGATGGAATACAAAATTTACAAGACAAAATCCTCCTGTTGATTTGTTAAAGGGTGAAATCGAACTATATGTACCTTGGATGATTTGGCTCGCGGAGTTAAGCCCGCGGGTTGTAATCAAAGAATCAAACGTTGAAGTAATTGAAAAGGGGAAAATTGTAAAAGTTAAATTGGTTATAGAAAATCAAGGATACTTACCTACCAACATTACCGAGCGGGCATTGGAAATGGATATCGCAAAACCGGTGCGTGCCAGCATTGCATTAAAAGATGCTGAGCTGGTTGGTGGAAAAGCAAGAAGTGATTTGGGTCATCTTGATGGAAGCCGTGATGATGATGGGACAACCAAACGCGATGTTGATTATGTAATCAAAATTACTGGCAAAAATCCTATGGCAACAGTGACTGTCCATTCTGAAAAAGGAGGAACAGCCACAAAAGAAATAGCACTCAAGTAAAATCTTGAAACAAGATTAATCTATTTTCTTCTTAAAACCTTTCCGGACCTCACATCCTGAAACGTTCCCTTGTTGACGGCTATTTGCCCATTAA
>CAYTBO010000180.1:0-2564 GCA_964436055.1 uncultured Ohtaekwangia sp. | reverse complement strand
CTATACATTCCAGCATATAAAATATTTTCAAAATTTGGATCTTCCTTAATTACATAAGATACCTCAGAAGGTAAATTTCCTTTAATGGATTCCCATGATTTTCCATAATCTTCTGACTTAAGAAAGTAAGTGCCAAAGTCATCATAATTCATTCCTGACATGGCAACATAAATTCTGGATTCTTTATACAGAGATGGCACAATTGTCCGTATATACATATTGGGCAATCCTTTTGAACGATCTATCCAGGTCACTCCATCATCTTGTGTCACCCAAAATAAGCCTTTGTCCGTACCCATATATATAAGCCCTTTTTTCAAAGGCGATTCTACCAACGCTCCAGCCGCCAATGAAGTTTTTTCTTTATCTTTGCCCAAAGTGAGATCCTGACTAATAGCCTTCCAATTGTCACCCTTATCCGTGCTTTTCATTACAAAGTTGCCCGCGAGGTAAAGGTTTGAACTGTTGTGAGTTGAAAGAAAGTAAGGTGAGATAAAGTTGTAACGAAGCTTATCTTTTAGTTCCTCAATTTTTGGTCGTATCGATTTAGAATTTCCCTTTTCTCTATCCATTCTCCTGACCCCACCTTCCTGAGAACTATAATATATAGTATTACTGTCATTTGGATCAACTACTGTGATGCACCCGTCTCCCCCGCTCCAGGGATCAATCCAAAGATATTCCCACCCGTCATAAAATTTAGGTATCCATTCATTAGCCTTTCCGTATACGGTAGCATCATCTTGCGTGCCACCATAAATTGTATAAGGCGCTCCTTCATCCAATGTAATATCATAAAATTCACCCGTTGGAATATTATTATAGTGCATCCAGGTTTGTCCTTTATCGTAGCTTACGTAAAAACCTCCATCATTTCCTAAAGCCAAATGATTGGAGTTGGTAGGATTGATCCATAACTCAGCATGATCAAGGTGAAGTGGTGTCGCTGGACTCGGGAAAAGATGATATACATCTCCAGCTACAAAACTAAAACTCTTTCCTCCATTTGTACTTCGAGCCAATCTTACGCCTAGTGTATATATCTCCTCATCGTTCAATGGATCAACATAGATATCTGCAAAATACCATCCTAAAGCTGCAAAAATCATCAACTCTTCTTGATGTGTTTTTAGCCATGCGTTTCCTCCATCCAGAGTTCTATATACCTCGGCTGCACCAGGCTCTCCATCATTATTATCATTTTTCTTTTTATTCCTGTGGTCAATCAAAGCATAAACTTTGTCTGAATTGGAGTTTGAAACTGCTAACCCAATTCTTCCTATACCCTCACCCTGAGGTAATCCATTATTTGATTTTGACCAAGTCTTTCCAGCATCTGTGCTTTTATATATTCCACTGTTCTTTCCGTTGACACCCGGATAATTCTCCCACATGGATGCATATAGTACATTGGGATCGCTTGGTGAAATGACAATATTATTAGATCCCGTTTTTTCGTCAACATACAGAATATGATCCCAAGTCTTTCCTCCATTTAATGATCGATATACTCCCCTGTTCTTATTGGTACTCCAAAAATGACCTAAAACTGAAACATAAACTATATCAGGATTCTTAGGGTGTACAGCTATCTCCCCAATGTGCCAAGAATCCTCCAAACCAAGGTGAATCCAGTTTTCTCCTCCATCATTAGATCGATAGATGCCTGTACCTGGCATAGTGAAATTCCGAGGCTTTTTTAACGTTTCACCTGTGCCCAAATAAATTATATTTGTATTGGAAGGAGCGAGCGCAATATCCCCGATCCCGTAAGCTGGCTGATTCTCAAATATTGGCTTCCATGTCAACCCATTGTTAATGGTTTTCCAGAGGTTTCCGGATCCGAATCCCGCGTACATAACTCCTGGTCGGTTATGATCTACGTCCAAAGTTTCTACTAATGCACTATTGATGGTCGGTCCTAACTGTACCCAGTCCAAACCATAAATAGATTCACCTTTTTTTTCCAGATGTTCTTTATAGGAATTAACCAGAGGTGATACTGGTTGTTGTTGAGAATAGCAAGTTGATACAACAAGGAATAGTAATAATAGAAAGATAATATGTCCGTACTTCATTTAGCTATTTTGTTAAGAGTGGTACCTCTCCAATATAAGAGTATATCTGCAAAATCAATTTTAGAGATACAAACAACTAAAAACTACAAGCTGGTTTACATAACCAAATACTATCTTGATCAAATGGGGTTCAATGGGTTCTTTCCTTGGTTAAATACTAACCAATTGAAATGATATACAACCATGGAAACCATGGCTATGTATTATTTTGTCAATCAGTTATACTATTATATCTTTTGATATGCTGACTTTGATATACTAGCTATATTCGATGATAGTCAGAGATAATGTTTTAACCACCTTACCCATGTTACATCGAATAAGTTTTTTCAAAACGGTTTTACTAAGAATTGGATTACCTTTTATACTTGCTGTATCAATTATAGGATGCCAGGAATCCATTAAGAAGCAGCCAAACAATCAGGAGATTGTACCTGCAAAAACTAAAGCCCGTCTTGAAGCTATTTACAAAGAAGGCTCGTTTAG
>CAYTBO010000179.1:0-2656 GCA_964436055.1 uncultured Ohtaekwangia sp. | reverse complement strand
CAGCGTACGGAGCCACGGTGTATTGTAATGGTTACCCATGATCAACATGAGGCGAACAAACTCGGTGATGTGCTATTAAAACTTGAGAAAGGCCGAATCATACCAATGGACTGATGAAGAAATTTATTTCCCTATTCTTTTTGATGAGCAGCGGATATCTCAGCGCCCAAACCTACACGGTAGGCGCAAAACATTTTAACGAAGGTTATATTTTGGGGGAAATATTAGCGCAGCTGATAGAAGGAGAGGGGTACAAAGTTGAAAGAAAATTTAATTTGGGCGGAACGGCAGTTTGTTTTCAGGCCCTACGAAATAACGCTATTGATTTATATCCGGAGTATACCGGTTCACTGGCAGAGGAAATTCTCAAAAGCAACAGCAAGCTCAGTCATAATGAACTAAACAGCAAACTTCAATCGGAATTGGGATTGGAGATTTCTAAATCATTTGGTTTTAACAACACCTATGCGCTGGCTACAACGAAACAAGGAGCAAAGAAGTACGGGATTGCTTCTATTTCTGATTTACACCAGGTAAGTGATATCCCGGCAGCCTTGAGTTATGAATTCCTGAAAAGGAAAGACGGATGGGAAAATCTAAAATCTGCCTACGGGTTGGAGCTGAAACCGGCTGGTATTGAACACGGATTGGCCTACCAGGCTTTGGTAAACGGAAAAATTGAGTTAACGGATGTATACGCAACCGATGGGGAAATTGAAAAGTATGGTTTAGTGTTATTGAAGGATGATTTAAATTTTTTTCCTGATTACCAGGCCGTAGCTGTTTACAACCGGGCACTCGATTCAAACATTAAAATCCTTTTGAAGAAACTGGAAGGATTAATTGCTGAGGATGAAATGCAATCGATGAATGCAGCGGTATTATTTGAAAATAAAACGTTTGCTGAAGTGGCTCGCTCCTTTTTACAAAAGAAAAAATTAGTGGCAATAGAATCTAAAACACAGGATTCAGGTATGTGGAAGGAAATAGGGAGCAAAACTCTTACTCATTTATGGCTCACGGGATTGTCTCTTGCGCTGGCCATTCTCATCGCTGTGCCACTTGGCGTGGTATTATATATTTTTTCAGGAATCAGCAGACCTGTATTGTATTTTGTTGGGTTGCTGCAAACCATTCCATCCATTGCATTGCTCGCCCTGATGATACCTTTGCTTGGGATTGGCAAGGTGCCCGCTATTACCGCACTACTTCTCTATGCATTGTTGCCCATATTACGAAATACCACTACGGGACTTACTTCCGTTGACCCTATCCTTAAGAAAGTAGCCACAGGGATGGGGATGACCCCATATCAAAAATTAAAGCTGGTAGAACTTCCCTTGGCGATACCTTATATACTGGCTGGGATACGGACGGCGGCTGTTATCACCATAGGAACAGCAACATTGGCTGCCTTTATCGGAGCCGGTGGTCTGGGAGAATTTATTGTGACCGGATTAGCCTTGAACAATACCCAATTAATTCTGCAGGGGGCTATTCCCGCAGCGGGTCTTGCTATTCTGGTAGAGTTTTTATTTGAATTGTTGGAAAAGGCAATGGTTCCAAAACACCTACGAAATTGAATGGACAGCCCTAGTTTGAAAATTTAATATACCCTGGTCTTCAAACTTTCCCCCAGGTGAAGTTGAATACCAAAGCCGGCTTGCAGGGGCACATGATCAAAAAATACCTCGCCGGATCCTGCGAAATTAAGGCCAAGCTGAAACAGGCCATCCAGGTTGGGTGTCAATTTAAATTTTGCCGTTACGGCAGGTTCAATGAATATAGCAATTTTTTCATCAGGGGTTGAGGGCACGCCTGAATGAACAAACTCATAAAAATCTACAAAGGAAAACCTGGGCGTAAATGAAAGATTGAATCCGCGCTTATTTGTTCCGATAGATGGTTGAATAAAATACTTCCTAAGATTTCCCGTTACGATTACCTCCTGCTGTCCTAAGCCAAGAAAAATATATTGACCGGTGGTGGTACTTTCCCCTTGCCCATACCCGGCATACAATTCCACCCTTCTTGATCGTGTAGTATTATACCAGCCCAACCCTGCTTCGTAGTAGTTATTTTTTCGTTTAAAGGTAGCCGCAGTATTCTGTGGATCATTTCTGTTTTCTGATAGTAGCGAATAACTTCCAATAATGCCCAGGTGGTCTGTTAATGCATAGGCACCTTGCACTTCTACTCCGGTCGTTAATAGTGCTGATCCCTGAAATTCGCCCTGACCTCGGAATAAAGGAGCATTGCGCGTATTGGGAATATAGATGGGGGCACAGGATGAGGAGACGAGAGCCGCCAAAATGATGAATTGACCAAAGCGCATACCAGACAATTTTTCTAAAGGTAGTTAATTTTTGCAGTCAGATAACATGCCTTTTTCTACCATAAAATACACTAGCCTACTTCAATCGATTGTATTTTTTCAGCACTTCAATAAGGCGGTTGTGTGGAATGGCATATACTTTATTACCATTTACGCCTTCCATGGTTTCGGCTGCAATCATGGCGTTTACAATGGACTCCTCTGTAGCCTGTGCTACCGCTTCAAAAAAAGGATTTATTAGTTCGTTCGGAAACATTTTAAGGTTTGCAAGGTTATCCATTACACCAGCCTCGGGATTTGCTGTGGAAAAAGCAATAAAGA
>CAYTBO010000178.1:0-2675 GCA_964436055.1 uncultured Ohtaekwangia sp. | reverse complement strand
TCTCAATCATGAAGTTGCCGCACGCCAAATGAATGGATGCTTTGGCGGGATGCTCTCCATCCTGGTGAAGGGTGGCAGCGCAGAGGCGTTTGCACTGACGGGCAAGCTCAAACTTTTTAAACATGCCACCAGCCTGGGCGGAGTGGAAAGCTTGATTGAACACAGGCTCTCAGCAGAAGGGGAAAATGCAAAAAGTCCCGATACGTTATTGCGCATATCAGTTGGAATAGAAAACGTAGACGATTTATTGGAGGATTTTAAGCAAGCATTGAAGTAGATTGCACAAGAACAGTTAATGTAAAATGCGTTTTAATGCATTTTCACATAGTGTTGTGTTTAGTTTATTTCCACGAATCCATTCAATAACTTCTCACTTTCGGGCTTATAGCTATCAAGTAAATTTTGTGAAGTGTATGTTACGAATTGAACCGTTCCATTAGTACTTGAATAATAATACCCATAATACGAAAATTTAATTCCTTGCATATTTCCATTCAACTGAAGAAGAAGAACTTTTAAACCGTTTACGATTCTGTATTCTTCTTTTACAATTTTCAGATCAGGTGCCGATGCTTTTCCATTTTCCAATGCAAGTGATTTCAATGTTTCAAGAGGGATTTCAACTTTTTCAGCTATAATCATTCCATATAAATCTCCATCTTTCAGTTGAAGTTCGAATTCTGCATCTGGATTATCAATTGCTTTTTTAAATGACCATATTTTAGGGTTTATATAAACACCAACATTTAACTTGCTACTTTTGAGCAAAAAAGTTGACTCCTTGTCCTTCATAAATTTGTTGGGATTTGTTGGAATTTCCTTTTCAGAGACTTGATCTTCATTCTTATATTTCCATGTTCCATCATTATATAAAATCACTTCTTCACCAGTTTCAGTTACAGCCTTTTGTTGAGCTTGTATTAGGTTAACAAAAAACAAGCTAATTAATAGCAATAATGCTTTTTTCATATTTCATTTTTTAATTAAACACAAAACAGGAATACCTGCCATATGGCACATATCCCTCCTATATAATGCTTTGAAATTACCTAATTATTAGCTTTTCGAATAGGGTTATTGCAGAATATTTAAATTGGGCAATATGTCAGTCTCTCGGCACAGCCGAGCGGCTGGCGGGGGGAATCAGAATCGAGTTAAAATACCACACAAAATCATCGTCACGATAAATCCAATGACTTTAAGCTTCAAGAAATAAGCCCCTCGATCAACCTTATCTCCACTTGCGTATCTATTTTTACCAGTCAGAATTTCATCAAAAGATAGTCTCCTCTTTTTTGTCAGACCGTTAACAACAAAAAAGTAGCACCAAAGATAGAACGCTCCTAAAAAATCAAATAGCATTCAGTTTATATCTACTATGTTAGCTGGTACGCATTGGCGGTAGCACTTATATAACGCTTTGAAATTACCCAATTATAGCCTTTTCGTATAGGGTTATTGCAGAATATATTTGTATAGGGGATATGTCATACGGCACAGCCGAGCGACTGTACGGGGGCAGTACATGGCTCGACTGTTTTGATCTTTCTCGGCATGTGTGACCTTTGCATTGGTGCGATTTCGAATAATTACTTTTCTCAATAGCATAGAATTTTTGTTTTGCTCGTGGCATTACGTGTCCGTAGGATTGAATCAACTAGACTACTTGCACTAGAAGTCACGCTCGACAAACCTGTAATTTGTTCCCTTGTGCAGCAATTCAAATATGCTTGACAGTGCGGAATAAGGCTGTAAACTGGCGGGCAGGTATAACAGACCAATTGAATGTTTCATTACCTAAATTTGATGCCTGAAAGGTCAAATTGCCGGTTTTGTGCATCGATTCATTTTGATTCTACCTATTTGTCCGTATGCTTGTTGAGATATGAATAGAATTGAAAGATTTCTACCCATCCTGCTATCCTTGCTGCTGCCGGGACTCAGTATTTTAAGTAATAGGGGTAATGTTGATCTGATACAAGCATTTCCAAAATACCTAGTAGTTGTCTTCTTTTTGTACTCCGTTTGGAGGTTAAATGATTACCAATTCAACCTCCCCGACTGGTTCATTTTTAGAGTGGGTGACACCAGACTAGTTAAACCAATAATGGTGTTGATCAATCTCCTTTACATTACCCTTTTTGTAGTTATAGATTATTTCCTTTTGCCAGAATGGATAAGCCTCTCTTCAACCGTACCCATATGGGTTGTGGTCATCAGGCTAACTATGGGTTCTTTGATCTTCGCAGTATTCCAACAAGCATTGAGAATTACCAAGCGGCAGCAATCCCTTTATGCGCAAAACCTCTCGCTTCAGACTGAGAAGCTAAAGTCTGAATTAGAAACTATGAAGCAGCAGATTAATCCACATTTTTTATTCAACAGCCTTAATACACTAATTGATTTGATTGAGGAGGATCAAAAAAAAGCGGTTGGTTTTGTCAGGGTATTCTCTAATCTGTATAGGGTGGTTTTACAAAGCAGCAGGCAAGATTTTGTTTACCTGGAGGATGAACTAACATTTTTGAATGATTATTGGGAACTACTGAAAATGCGGTTTAATGGCGCAGTTCATCTCACGGTGAATATACCGGACGAAATGCGTAAGGTGCTGATTCCTCCACTCTCTTTACAACTATTGATCGAAAATGCAGTGAAGCATAACAAAGCCACTA
>CAYTBO010000177.1:0-2683 GCA_964436055.1 uncultured Ohtaekwangia sp. | reverse complement strand
ATCAGCCTTCGATTTTATTCTGATAATTCATTCTGAACCCGATTTTCTGACCGGCACCCAATTCACTGGTCTTTTCCAGCTTTTGATGCAGCGTGATAAACCTGACCTGTGGGAAAGGTGGAGCCATTAAGTCGTTTTCTATGGCAATGGTAAGGGCATGCTGTACGATGGCATTCAAATCGGTGTCCTTTATTCCACTACCTGAAATCTGATTGTAGAGAAATCCCAGCTTCCCCTCTCCTTCCACCAAAAAACGGTTTTCATGATTGATCAATAAACGCGCCACCAAATAGCCTGGATCATTCACTCGGTTGAACCTAATGGAGTCGGCCATAAAATTATAAATCATGATCTGACCAAAATAGCGGTTAATTTCATTTTCCTTGCAATAAGGCAATTGCATTGCCGCATGCGCCTCATCAAATGTGACAATATTTGTATGCAGCACAAAAATCAAAAGATCCCCCGCCAGTTTAACCTGAAATTCATGATCGTTTACTTCCATGTAATCTACTGTGATGTCGGCATCGCTGAGCTGAACCTGGCTTTTCAAGTTTTCTACGATTGACTTACTTTCATTGGACAGCTTATGAAAAGCATCCAATAAGTTTTTGTATGTCAGTTGCTTGGCGGCTGACTTATTTTCAAGCAGTTGCCGGATGTGGGTAAGTGGATCGGGTTGCTGACTCATGCAATTTTAGTAAATTTGTAGGCTCGTGCCTTAAATTTATACGATATGGAAAAGAACACAGAAGGAAATGCGGAAAAGTTTTTTAAAGATTTTGGCAAGAAGGTAGACCGTTTTGTAGTAGAACTCAACGAAGCCAACGAACGTATGCAGAAGGAGTTTGAGGGAAAATTTGAAGACCTGCGAGAATCCGGTGAGCGGATCAAGAAAGAAGTAAAAAACAAAGAACGTTGGAATGACGTTGAAAAATCATTGAGGAAAGCGGCCAGTGAATTGGAGAACGCATTCAAAGCGGCATTCAAAAAACCACCCACAAAAAAAGCAAAAGCTAAGAAGGCCAAAAAGAAAACGAAATAAGAGAAACAATATGAGGCACAAAGCACGAGGTCTACCCTGCTTTGCGCCTCACTTATTTAAGTTCTCATTCATATTTTCACTTCCTTCCATTTTCCTTTCCGGAAAATGATAATTCCGGCAATAGTAAGAGCCGATTCTGCGATAGGTATGGCCGCAAAAACACCAATTGGCCCGAAATCCCAATGTACTGCCAGCAGGTAAGCAAGTGGTATCTGAAAAAACCAGAAGGCAAACAAATTCAGCACCGTTGGTGTTCGCGTGTCGCCTGCACCATTAAAAGATTGAGCGATCACCATACCGTAACCATAGAAGATGTATCCCAACGCAATAATCTGCAAGCATCGCATCCCATAGTACACCACCTCCTCTTCGGCTGTGAAGAGCAATAAAATGGACTGCGAAAACAGCAAGAATACTACCATCACCATCGACAAGAAAATCATGTTATAGAATCCGGTTTTCCATACCGACTGTTCTGCACGATCCGGCTGACCGGCACCAAGATTTTGGCCCACCAGCGTGGCAGAGGCATTAGACATACCCCAGGAAGGTAAAATGGTAAACATGATAATGCGAATGGCGATTGTATATCCGGCCAATGCCGCACTGCCAAATCCTGACATAATCTTCACTAGAAAAATCCAACTGGCTGATGCAATCAGAAATTGACCGGTACCTCCTGCTGACACCTTCAACAGTTTCGAAATGATAGGCCAGTTGATGGCCATAGGTGCCTGGTGAATCTTTAGTATCCCCTTGCCACGAATCAGATAAACAACTTGATAAATTACACCAGCCGTACGACCAATATTTGTGGCAATGGCCGCTCCCTCCACACCAAATTCAGGAATAAACCAGAAACCAAAGATGAACATCGGATCAAGGATAATATTCAGAATATTGGCGAACCATAATGAACGCATGGCCACGGCTGCATTGCCTGCACCCCGAAAGACAGCATTGATCAGGAACAACAACATTACACTAAAGTTTCCGGCAAACATCCACCGGGTGTATCCAGCGCCTGTTGCTATTATGCCGTCCGATGCACCCATAACCACGAGTATATCTTTATAAAAGAAAAATCCTATAAGCCCGATAACAAGAGCTATTGCAAAACCTACGTAGATAGATTGCAAAGCTGCTTCTGCTGCTCCTTTGGTATTCATCTCGCCAATTCTTCGGGCCACCATGGCAGTAGCACCCATACTCAGTCCAATGGCGATAGAGTAAACGATTGTTAATATGGATTCCGTAAGTCCGACCACAGCCACCGCATCACTGCTGTTGAGGCGGCTTACATAAAATATATCGACAACGGCAAACAAGGATTCCATCGCCATCTCCAAGATCATGGGGATGGACAACATGAAAATTGCCTTGTTAATACTTCCTTCCGTGAAACTCTGTTCGTCACCACGGATGGCCTGCTTAAATAAATTAAATATAGAGGCTTTCTTTGCTAAAGCACGCATTACTGATAATTGTTAAAATGTGTAGATAACTCCGGTGGAGTCGAAAATAGAAAGGCTTAAGAGCCCAAGGATATGCTGGCTAGCCCAGCGAGCAGCCAGCGAGAATTACCAGCTTCATATTCGTATGCGTTTAGTGCTTTGTCAGAGCGAGCGCAAAGATGTA
>CAYTBO010000176.1:0-2736 GCA_964436055.1 uncultured Ohtaekwangia sp. | reverse complement strand
GCTGCCTCCCGATGCTACAATCGGGACAGGCCAGTCCGGTGATGAATGATGAAGATTGAGTTATTGAAAGCCTCCCGATAGCTATCGGGGCTAAAAAACTTTCTATGATGATTCGGTAAGCCTGCCGGTACTCCGGCAGACAGGCCTCCCGCGAGGCGCGGGACAAGCTCCGCCAAAGCTACTTAACATAACGCTCGCCATTATATAACTTATTAGGGGTTTGCGGTCTGGGCCCTCAAGGACCAGATTGACATAAAATCAGATATATCACGCGGGATGGCTATGTGCTAGCAAAGTGATCTTTTTCACAAAACAACTCTATCTCTACCACTTGCGAGAAACGTGAGGGCCAAACCAGCCTGTCGCAGCTTTAGCGCAGGCACTGCCAAGCCTGTGTTTAATGATATCCCGATTATTTACATCCCAGCCGAAACAGAATCATGAATTACTGGTTTTATAAGTGGACTTAGATTGCGGGCATAAATGAGCGATGAAGTAAGATTAATTCGTTCTAGGTTGAACGAAAAATCGAAACAACAAAAAGCGCAAAAACAACTGGTTAGATGGCTGGCCTTTTCAAGCAGTCTGCTATTCATGACTTTAATAGGAGTTTGGCTGATTCAGGTCATGCCTAAAGTGGTGATCCCCAGAATTTATTACTTGAACAGTTTTATCATTGTGCTGAGCAGTATTGGATTGATGGCGGCAGAAAGAGCCATATTTAAAGACGAATTGCAAAAAGCGGTTTATTTTTTGTCGATTTCTATTGGTTTTGGTGTTGCCTTTGGATTCATGCAACTTTTAGGTTGGAGCTATCTGGTTGAGACAGATCAAATCGGTAGAAATATTCTGCTTCCTTTCTCCACCATTCATTTTTTGCATCTAGTGGTAGGCATTATATTTCTATTCGTGGTTTTTAAAAAAATGAACGATTTCCAAATTCATTCACAAGCCATGTTGTTCGCTTCGAATGTCTTTTATTTCTGGCATTTTCTTGGATTCATCTGGCTTTCTTTTTTTGGCGTAATGACATAATCAAGCTATCCTCACCTCGTAAGGAAGTCGTACTAGAAAAAAGCAGAATCATCTATTCATGCCCTATCCTACTCTATATGTACCTCCCTAAATCAGGCATTAAAGATCTACTAAAAATTAAAAGACAGAATATCATCAATTCAGTTTCCGGTATTAAGCATGGCAATCTGGTTGGTACCATCTCGAATGCTGGGATTCCTAATCTGGCCATTATTGATTGTGGGAGAAATTATGCACCTTGAACTCCCTGACGAGGCGCTTGATGATCAGGGCTATATCAATCTGCAGAAAGCTGGAGATGTTGGGGAATAGACTGGCGGTTTTTTCTTATGCCTGTGTTCATTAAATTCTCAATTTTACAAAGTGAAGAAATCACATCTACCCAGTAAAATATGTGTTGTATGCCAGCGTCCATTTGCTTGGCGTAAAAAATGGGAGAAGGTGTGGGAGGATGTAAAATATTGCAGTGATAAGTGCCGAATGAACAAATCCAAACAATGAGTGCAGTCACACTTATATTTCCACATCAGCTTTTCGAAAAGCCAGCATCCTTGATGAAAGGGCAAACGGTCTACCTTGTAGAAGAATTTCTTTTTTTCAAACAATACAATTTTCATAAGCAGAAACTGGTGTTTCATCGCGCCAGCATGAAGGCCTATCAGCAGTTTTTGGAGGGTAAAGGCTATCCAGTAACATACATAGAAGCAAAAGAAAAAATTGCTGACTCACGAAGTCTATTGCCCTTTCTCAAACAGAAAGGGGTGACAGAAATTCACTATTCGGATGTAACCGACTACTTATTGGAGAAAAGAATTTCGGAATACTCAATCAGGCTAAAGGTAAAAGTTAGCAAGTACGACTCGCCTCTCTTTCTGCTAACGGCTAAACAAGTTGGTGAATACTTTGCAAACAAAAAGCGATTTTTTCAGTCAGACTTCTACACCCGGCAACGCAAGTATTTTAAAATCTTAGTGGACAAAGAGCTGCAACCCCTGGGTGGTAAATGGACGTTTGATACGGAAAACCGATTAAAATATCCCAAGGGAAAAAAACCACCGGAAATTAAGTTCCCAAAATCAAACGATCATTGGAAGGAAGCCACAGCCTATGTGCAAAAGAATTTCTCTTCCAACTACGGTGAGATCAATAGCGACTTTATCTATCCAACTACCTTTTCAGAAAGTCGTGCATGGCTTAAGCAATTCCTTCAAAAGCGATTTGCTGAGTTTGGTGACTATGAAGATGCCCTGGTAAGTAAAGAAAGTATTTTACACCACAGCATCCTTGCTCCGATGCTCAATGTTGGGCTACTTACGCCAGGCGAAATAATAGATCATGCGGTTGAATACGCCCAGGAACATAAAATTCCACTCAATTCATGCGAAGGTTTTGTTCGGCAGATTTTAGGCTGGCGCGAATTTATTCGAGGGGTATATCAAGCCAAAGGCACGCAAGAACGCACCACGAACTATTGGAAATTCAAACGAAAGATTCCAGCCACCTTTTGGAATGGCACAACCAACATCGCTCCTATCGATGAAACCATTAAAAAAGTACAAGCCACCGGGTATTGTCATCACATCGAGCGATTGATGGTGCTGGGGAATTTTATGTTGCTGTGCGAATTTGACCCGGATGAAGTTTATCGCTGGTTCATGGAACTGTTCATCGATTCCTATGATTGGGTAATGGTACCCAATG
>CAYTBO010000175.1:0-2766 GCA_964436055.1 uncultured Ohtaekwangia sp. | reverse complement strand
ACTCCCCCAGGCCCGCTATTCCCAATTGAAAAATTTCCGGTTGGTGTAATGGGAAAAGCCCCACAATTGGAAGTACAGGTAATGGTAAAGTTACTGCATATCTGGTTCAATGTGCCCCCATTGAAAAATTGCACCGTTGGATCTGGCCCGCCATTTCCAAGGTTCATTACACCATCCCCACACAAGGTGGCGTTGGTGTGATCAACATAAATATCATCTGCGCCAAACGCAAGGCTATTGATTACCGTAATACTATTTCCCGATAAGATGAGGTCATCGGTATTGGTGAACAAAGCAGTTGTAGCCACTTCCAGGTAGCCCAGGTTCACAATGTCTTCCTCAATTTCGAAAGTGCCTCCGTTCTCCACCAAAGTATATCCACCCAGCATGATCTCCTCCGTAACCAAAAGGGTTCCTCCGTTGGCAATCAGAATATCGCCTGTATGATAAAACATTTGATCGCCAGACCCTGTGAACGGGCCCACATTACCTAAGCCAAGACCGTCTGGAGATTGAGAGCATGGATTATTATCAGTTACCGAATTAACGGTTATCGTATGGCCGTTTTGAATGACTACATTATTTGTTCTTCTCGGATAAACACCTAGGGGCACAGCTCCACTTGAACCATCGGGCGTAAATGACCAGGAAGTATTGCTTTCCCAATCACCAGTTGCTATGGAATAAAAGGTGTTTTGCTGAAGCCCGGTGTCTTCAAAAGTCACAATTTGCCAGGGGGCGTTTGCGGTTGAACCTGTTCCCACAGCTCTCACAATTTGCAGGTTTGTCGGACTGGTAATTTCATAGGTAAACCAATTATGCCCCGGATTATCATCGGTAGCGAAACTGGTACTACCTTGTCGGCCAAAATTTCCGGGCCCAAATACACCAGTTGAAGCAGTCTCGGTAATAGCAACATTTTGAGAAACCGTACCTGTAGTGAAAGCCTGATTTCCACGGGCTACCGTAGATTGATCAGTAAACTCAATTGCATACGTAACGAAATTCATGGTTTGAGTTGTGCCTACACGGGTGTAGGTTATCGTTTCAGTGTCAGTCAATTCAGTTCTGGGTAGATCGTCCGCATTAGCATTACCACTAACACCATGATTGCTGATGACAAAAGCTTTGGCTAAATCACTGATGGCAGGCGAGATGGTAGAAGTAGCTGAAGCTGAGCCCGCATCTAATGTGGCTGTAACTTTTTTAACGATTGCACCCTGGTATTCAATCACCTGCCAATACGCTTCCTCCATATCGCCACCGCCAGGTCCCGTTATGAAGAGTTGCAGATTTGTGGAGGTTGTGAGATCTGCTGTGATCCCATCATCGCTTCCATATTGCGTCCCGCTTTTTCTAGCGGAAATCAAGACAAAGCTTTTCGTCAAATCCACACAATTGATAGGCACATCTACATTGGTATTTCTTGCGACATTTAAGGTTGAGCCATGTTGCACAAAAACGCCTGATTCAAATTCAAAAACTTGCCAGCTAATAGATACAGTACCTGTATTGCCTGTGCGTTCAAAGGTTAAAGTTGTAGCATTGGTGATTTCTCCGCCTACCTGAAAATTAGTTGGACTTGCATTATCAATGGTGGATGAAAAAACAAGAAAAGATTTTGACATGTCTACTCCCAAAATGGTAACGGTTTGGGTGGTACTGCCTGCAGCAATAGTGGTTGTACCTGTTTGTTTTCTGAAGAATTCGGCACCTTCAGCCGATAAAATACATAGAATAATTAGCGCAATCGATGCAAAAGCCAATCTAATTTTCAACATACTACTTAATATTTTGCATTTCAGGACTTGATACTATTTCGCAGTCTAAAAGTAAGTCCTCGGCAGCATTAAATCAAGCAAATTCGGCCCCTGATGTATGGAATTACGAAATTTAGGCCAGATTAGGGATGTCTTTCTTCGAAAACTCATACAGCCTGTTCGACTCCTCCTCCTTAAACTTCATCACCAGATTCAATGCATCAGGCACTACGTCACTGCTTAAAATGATGAGTGATCCTTTCGCTGCATTTTGTATGGCGAAGGTAATGGCTTCCTTTTCTGATGGGATGATGGTGACTTTTTTGTTGGGGTCTACACTTTTAATGCCGTCATAGATCATTTCAATCAGTTCTTCTGAAGTCTTACCTCGCAAATGTTTATCCTGTCGGATAATGATCTCATCAAACATTTCGGCTGCCACTCTTCCAATTTCATTATTGTCCTCTACCCTTCGGTCACCAATACCAGCAATAATGCCGACCTTCGGTTTTCCTTCCATCTTTTCAACAAGCTTTTGCAATGCCCGCAAGCCGGCTGCATTGTGGGCATAGTCGAGCATAATCTGAAAATCATTGAAGGTAAACAAGTTCAAGCGACCCGGAGTTTGTGAAGGTGATGGAATGAATGATTCGATGGCCACTTTAATATCTTCTATGGAAAATCCACGCACATACCCTGCCAGTACAGCGGGAAGTACATTCTGAATCATAAATGCCGCGCGTCCATCAAAGGTAAGCGGTACATTTACAGCTTTGGTAACACGCATTTTCCACTCGCCTTTGCAAATGGTAATGAATCCATTTTCATAAAGTGCATAAAGCCCGCCTGATCTTGCATGCCGCTTGATCCGGGGGTTTTTCTCATCCATAGAGAATAATGCAACCTGACAATTTACTGTCTTACGCATATCATATACCCGCTCATCATCGGCATTCAGAATGGCATATCCCTCCGGTAGCACAGTTTCAGGAACCACACCTTTTAC
>CAYTBO010000174.1:0-2769 GCA_964436055.1 uncultured Ohtaekwangia sp. | reverse complement strand
CTCCTGGAAAAATACCTTCGGCAATCCAACTACTATTCCATATCCTCCACGGACCTCGCCCTGCAACTGGTTTCCCATCCAGATCATCCTAGCATTAAAGCCATCACCGATACACTGGATTATTTCGGAATTGAGAACCTGGCCGCCAGTGTTCCAAAAAATTCTATTTCTGAACTACCTCCACACTTTATGGCGCTGCTCAATGAGAAGGGCGGCAATGAGGTTGTATTGGTTACCCAATCGGACAATCGGATCAAACTTCAGGATGACATGTTGAAGACGGAAAAGCTATCCAGGGAAGAATTCATCAATCGATGGACCGGAACATGTCTCGTGATTGAGCCGGCTGCGCGGAAGGAAAAATTGCGAAAAAATTTTGATGTCCGGGCATTGGCGCTTATAGGAGTTTCAATATTGTTCATTGCGGCAGGTATTCAAAGTTTGAATTCAGGTGGTCTGTTTGTATTGGCACTTTCACTGGCGGGCACTTACCTGAGCTATCTGGTGCTCAATGAGGAGTTGGGGCAGAACAGCCAAATGGCTGCGAGGATGTGTTCCACCCTCGGAAACAGCAGCGGGTGTACCGCGGTAATTAATTCAAAGTCAGGTGCTTTACCAGGAAATCTCCTACTTAGCGACCTGAGTTTTACCTACTTCGCTGGTTATGCATTGGTGCTGGTGCTGTTCGGGTTTGATGCCAGCTATAGCACCTTTTTGGCTTTGACTGGGATTCCTTTTCTACTTTTTTCGCTTTACCAGCAGGCATGGGTTCTCAAACAATGGTGTGCCTTGTGTTTGGGTATTGGTCTGTTGATGGCCATCCACGCTTCATTTGTCTTTTACCAGATGGGCAATGCCCCAATGCTACCCGCGGATGTTAGTTATGCCACTAAGGCAACGTTGGTCTTGTCAGTCGTCTTTGCTTTAGTGTTGGTTGGTAAGCCGTGGGCCATCGACCAACTCCAATTGCCTAAAACGAGGTTTGAATTCCTTAAATTCAAAAGAAATCAAAACCTTTTTGTCACATTGCTGCATCAGAATGCAGTCTCGGATATTTTCCTCGCGCCAGAAAATGAAATTGTTTTTGGAGCCAAAAACCCTAGCGTTGTTCTCACCGTAGTATCCAATCCGTTATGTGGCTACTGCACCCAAGCATTTAAGGTTTATGACAATATCCTGAGCACTCAAGCTGAAAATGTTCAGTTCAGGATGCTCCTTAGTGTACCGATTTCTCAACAGGAAAATCCGTCAACTCAAATAGCATTAAGAATATTAGAGGCTTACCACGAAATAGGATCCAACAGGGCTTGGGAACTATTAAGGGATTGGTTTAATGATCGTGAGGTAGATAAATGGATTAAAAAGCATAAAGAGGCCGCTAAACCATCTTCATGGAATATGATTCTGGAGCAGCATAAAAAGTGGTGTGACAAAAATAATATACATTACACGCCTGCAACAGTGGTGGATGGTTACTTATTTCCAGCCACTTACTCTGTTGATGATCTCCCAATGTTGATTGGTGATCTCATTCTTGAAAAAAGGATTGAAATGAAGGAAAATGTCGAAATGGCCGTTTGAGCAAACTCAGCATTTGTTAATTGGATTTCAACAATCTTTTGAACTGAAAGAAAAAGCGCTCCAGTAGTCTCAGGTCGTCAGTAATGATTTCTGTTTCACCACGCAATTGCTGTGTAAATGGCAAGGCTTGCCTGTAGGATGTTGTCAACCCTTGAGGCAGTGAAACCCTTACCATATAAAGATCTTCGTTCGGCAACATGGCTATTGATTCAATTTTTCCTCTCAAGATACCATACTGTTCAAAGGGATAGTTTTCCAATCTGATATTTACGGATTGGCCTATACTAACTTTTCCAGACCTGCTGATAGGCAACTGCCCTTGTCCATAGATTTGCCCCTGTTCAGGAATCACGGAGAACAATGCCGTATTAGACCTGACAAAAACGTCATTCTCCAGGAATTGGAGGTAAGCCAGTTTACCCGTTGTCGGGCTTACAAACAGGTAGTTTTTCTTCCATTCAACAATCTGGGCCAGGAGGTCCTGCCTGCTTGCCTTGACCCTGAGATTCAACAGATTGCCCCGTTCGGTTTTTTCCATGTTCAGCTCAGACAGGCGGCTTTCAAGCTGCCGGAGTTGCACCTGGTTATTGATGATCGATGTTTCAATATTCTTGATAACTTTTAAATGACCAAGATATTGAGATTTAGTTATGTTATAGTCAACCTTGGTTATGACCTGTTGTAAAAAGAGTATGGAATCCATGTTCAGCTTTTCTTTGATAAGATTTGATTCTGCTAAAGAAAGAGCCACCTGTTGGCGCAAGTTCAGGATAAGGCTTTCAATGGATGCGACCTCTTGGGTAATCCTTATAATTTGGTTTTCAATGATATCGTTGGCTTCGAACAGCGCAAGTTCTTCAACTGCAGTTGCGAACTCGTTGTAAAAAGGTTGGAGATTACCCAGGTGCTCGAAGTTGCTTTGCGGAATGGTTGTTTGCGGAGAAGAATGCCGATTCAGGTAATTTTCAAGGGCGATTACATCTTTCAGCGCTACATTGGAGGTAAGGCAAGCGATTATCTGTCCTTTTTCAACGGTTGATTTTTCATTCACAAACAACTGAAGGGTTCCATCTGCTCTTGAAACAAGATCAATAGGTGGTGGTGAAGTTGTTATTGTGATTTCGGCCTTTATAATGTCGGGATACTTAATGAACCAGGAGAGCGCCAAAATCATCAGCAGGATAGCCA
>CAYTBO010000173.1:0-2895 GCA_964436055.1 uncultured Ohtaekwangia sp. | reverse complement strand
AGTTCTTTAAGCTTTTTAATGGCTAAATTGGTCTGCGCACCATCGTACAATACGCTATCTGGCGCATCTACGATTTCTATCGATCTCCCGTATGCCCAGCCACCACCATAGGCCGCTTTTCCGGGGTTTTTCTTAATCCTTTTTTCTCGCACCAGAGCTTGTTCTCTTTTTATCTCCTCATCATAGTAAAAAGACTCGGCATCCCTATCCACCATTTCTGGTGTGCTGTATTCAGCCGGTCTAAGATCGGGCTCATCAAAAGATACTGAATCTGGCATGCCATTATGAAATATCTTCCCAATCGAAACCGTATGGTAACCAAATTTTTTAAAGTGCTGTGGAATAGTGATAACGTCGGGTAAGTTTTTCCTAAACGAATCGCCAAGAACCCATACCCGCGAGGAATCAGGTCTAAGGCCAGTCATTAAGCTAGCGCGAGAAGGGGCACATACTGCCACTTGGCAAAACGCTTTCTGGAACAAAACTCCCTGATTTGCTAAGCGATCAAAATTAGGCGTCCTAATATCATTATTGCCGTAGGCACCTAGTTCAGGGCGTAGGTCGTCAATAGTAATAAACAATACGTTTGGTCTTTGATGAAGCTTTTGCTTAGTGCCACAACCTATTAACAATAAGAAGCTAAAAGCTAAAGTAATACCACTAAAGCTTTTCCTTAGAATCATTTAATTCAGTCTTTCTTTTCAATTCAACTTTATAGCTTCAATAATGCCCACTCCTTGCTCAGGTTAGGAACACTTCCTAATACATATCCAGTTCCTTCACCAACAACAACCAAATCAGACGGATTGTATCCATATCCTCCAGCAGGATAAAACAACCCTGGTTCCATCGAAAATGTCATGTTTTTTTCAAGAACAGTTTGATCACCAAGCGCTATATAAGGTTCCTGATGACCCTCCATCCCCTCCCCATGAGCAACTCGCTGGTACAAGTATTTTTGCATTCCACTTTTAACCTGGTACTCGTGAATAGCTTTAGCAATATCCTGACATCTAGCCCCTTCAGATGACATTTCTATTTGCATAAGAGAGCTTTCAGCCATAACATCCCACATTTTTTCCATTTCACTTGTCCATGGACCAATTTGATACGGACAATAAAGTTCACCACCACATCCTCCAATTCTCACTACACCCGAAACTTGAACCGATTCTCCCTTTTTAATTTTGCTATGATGGAATTGATTAGGATGAGGATATGCTGTACCAACACCAGTCCTGCATCCAATTCCGACACTTATCCCCACGGCACTGTGAGGATGACCATCACGTTTAATGTCTTTCATTATAAGATCTGTTCCATATTCAGTGGCAGCCATTTTAACTTGAAAATCAGTAAGGTCAGTACCATATTCCAAAATATAATCCCGCGTCCAAGCATGGATCTTACTGAAATAGTTGTAAGCCCTCTGTGACAACATAAGTTCCTCTTGGGTTTTAACCCTACGCATCTTCATACAAATATCACTCACATCCTCAAAGGATGCCTTTGGAAGGATTTCATTCATCCTTTTTAATTTTGGAACTGATGGTGTAGCACTAAGTGCGATTTTCTTATCACCATAGCCTTTCTTTCTTATACCATTCAATTGCCATTCCACCAAATCTACAGGAGGACCCGTAATTACTTTCCCCTGATCTGGATAACTATCATTCACATGCGGATAATCGTAATAATAGTCTGCCTCCGTCATCCACCAGCTTCGAACTAACTCCAAATCCAGCCCAGGGTGAAACCAGTATACCTCTAATTTGTCCGCGGGGATAAAACAAGCAAATGGTCTTTCTGTAGTGGTATGAAATAGGCCCGTATAGTAAATTATATTCCATGTGTCTGTTATTAAGATACCATCAAGACCCTTTTCAGCAAGTTTGGTTTGAAGAATCTTAACTCTTTCCTGATGCCATTCCAAAGGAAGGCGATCATAATCAGCTGGTTGAATATTAGTAGCATCAGGAACCAAAAGGTCATTTGAATTACCCGAAACTGAAGGCGTTCGGTTGCTACCTGAATTAGTGGAATTATTTGAATCACATCCGGCTAATACGCCTACTGTGGCTATTCCTGCTCCTTTCATAAATTCTCTGCGCTTAATCATATTGGTATGGAGTTAGTTGTTATCTCGTTTGTAAAATTTCCAGATAAAATTTTTAATTATTTTTCTAAGTATTAAAGTTGGTCTATAAATCTATCTTGGTCCTGGTTTTAGATTGTCTAATAAAAAATTCGTTCTGAGTGTAAATAAGTGATACTGGGTATTGATTCCCTCACTAAGACCATGATTACGATTCGGATAAGACATCATAGAGAATTGCTTTTTGCGGTCTACCAATTCATTGATCATTGATTCAAAACTTTGATAGTGAACATTTGAATCCCCAGTTCCATGAATTATTAGTAATTTACCTTTCAAGTCACGCGCCCATGTGATGGGCGACCCTTTTATGTATCCTTCAATATTATCTTCTAACTGCCCCATAAACCTTTCCTGATAACCTGGATGATAAAATTTTTGATGACTGACAAAAGCAGATGGCATGGCAACGTGATACAGATCAGGGTATCTAAAAATCAAATTTAAACTCATCTGCCCACCCCCGCTATGCCCATATATCCCTACCCTGTCTGAGTCAATGAAAGGAAATTTTTTAGGCATTTCCTTCGTTGCCGCTGCATGGTCTTGCCCAGCCAACCATCCCAGCTGACCGTAAATTACCTTTCTCCACATACTACCCTGAGGGGATGGCGTTCCTCTGGGGTCCACACTCATTACAACATACCCCTGCTGTGCAAGCATTAGATGCCATAGGAATTGTCTGCCTCTCCAAACATCTAATACAGTTTGCCCTGCTGGCTCCCCATATACATAATAAA
>CAYTBO010000172.1:0-2912 GCA_964436055.1 uncultured Ohtaekwangia sp. | reverse complement strand
AGGGCACACAATTGATTCCCTGCGACTTCATTGCACCCATTAAAAGTCACAACCCCGTTGGCGATCACCATGACAAACTACTTTCAAATTTCTTTGCACAATCAGAAGCACTGATGCGGGGTAAGAGCAGTCAAGAAGTTGAAGCAGAGTTGGAAGCTGTTGGTTTTAGTAAAGATCAGATCAAATTTCACACACCATTCCGCGTTTTTGACGGAAACAAACCCAGCAACAGCATATTGATAAATGCCATCACACCCAGAACGTTAGGCAGCCTGATTGCCCTCTATGAACACAAGATTTTTGTGCAGGGTATCATCTGGAACATTTTTAGTTTCGATCAATGGGGGGTAGAATTAGGCAAGGCGCTGGCCAAAAAGATCCTCCCTGAGCTCGGACTCAATGAGCCTGTAACTAACCACGACTCCTCAACAAATGGCCTCATTAACCATTTCAATCGATTGAAATCGAGATGATGATTTTAATGCCGAAAATCCGCATTTTGGAGTAATTTTAGCTGTTTTAAGGGTTTACATGGCGGCTAAAATTCAGCGAATTGGAGTCTTTACTTCCGGGGGTGATGCCCCCGGCATGAACGCGGCAATCAGGGCGGTAGTAAGGGCAGCGATATATTATAAACTGGAGGTTTTTGGAATCATGCGCGGCTATGAGGGCATGATTGAAGGAGACCTGGTGAAGCTGGGTGCCCGTTCGGTTGGAAATATCCTGCAACGCGGTGGCACAATTTTGAAAACGGCCAGGAGTGCGGAATTCCGAACGCCGGAAGGAAGAAAAACAGCATACGACAACCTGAAAAAAGAAGGTATCGAAGCCCTCATCGCCATTGGCGGTGATGGTACGTTTAGCGGATTGCACATGCTTCATCAGGAATATGGAATTCCTACTATTTGCATACCGGGTACCATCGACAATGACATCGCGGGTACGGATCTTACCATTGGATTTGATACGGCAACAAACACCGCCGTTGAGGCCATAGATAAAATAAGAGATACTGCCCTTTCTCACAACCGGTTATTCTTCATTGAAGTGATGGGAAGAAATTCAGGATACATTGCCATCAACAGTGGAATTGCGGGTGGTGCCGGTGCCATCATCATCCCCGAAGAAACCATCACGTTTGATGATCTTTATCAGATGCTTGGCGCGGGCGAAGAGACAAACAAAAAATCAAACCTTGTTGTCATTGCTGAGGGATCAAAGCTTGGCGGTGCCGATGAGCTTGCAAAGAAAGTGGCTGCAAGATCTTCATACTTTGATATTAAAGTTACCATTCTGGGGCATCTGCAACGGGGTGGCTCTCCTACTTATGCTGACCGTGTGCTGGCCAGCAGGCTCGGTGTGGCTGCCGTGGAGGGTATCATCAAGGGTGAGAAGGATGTAATGGTCGGGGTACGTGAAAATAAAATTGTGTTCAACGCATTCGATTCGCTTTCAAATCATCATGCCATTGATGCGGAATTGATGAGAATTGCTAAAATACTTTCCATCTAATGAAAGAAATCACTTTTGGAATCGACATAGGCGGTACAAACACCAAGTTCGGGATTGCTGACCGTAATGGTAAAGTATATTTTAACAGTCGACTTGGAACGACAAAGTTTGAAAAGATTGAAGGCCTCCTGGAGGAAGTAACCGATCTGCTAAGAAGTGAACTCGCACAACTTGGTAGCGGCTATATGTTAGTTGGCATTGGTGTAGGGGCAGCAAACGGAAACTATTATAACGGAACGATAGAGAATGCTCCCAACCTGAAATGGAAGGGTACTATTCCCATCGCTGCCATGCTTAAGAAGCTGTTTGATGTGCCTGTTCTCGTAACTAATGATGCGAATGCAGCCGCTGTAGGAGAAATGGTATTCGGTGCGGCCAAGGGAATGAAAGATTTTGTGGTGATCACTCTGGGTACCGGTTTGGGAAGCGGATTTGTTTGCAATGGGCAATTGTTAAATGGTAAGCATGGAATTGCCGGAGAACTGGGACATACTTTTGTGAACCCCGTCGGGCGTTATTGCAACTGTGGTAAACGCGGGTGCCTGGAAACGTATGTATCGGCTACCGGGATTAAACGCACTGTGTATAAACTTCTCGCAGATCATTTGGAGCCAAGTGAATTGCGTGGGGTAAGCTTTGACAACCTCTCTACAAAAATGATTACAGAGGCTGCGCTTCGGGGAGATATAGTTGCTATTGAAGCATTTAAGTATACGGGAAGAATATTGGGAATGAAACTATCCGATACGGTAGTACACACTGATCCAGAAGCTATATTTTTATTTGGTGGACTTTCCCTGGCTGGTGATCTCATCTTTAAGCCTACCATTGAAAATATGGAGGCTAATCTGATGCCGGTATTCAAAAACAAGGTTAAAATCCTTCCCTCTGCCCTTCAAAATCAGACAGCTCCCATACTTGGGGCAAGCAGTCTGATATGGAATTACCTGGAAGAAAGAGGAAGGGTTCCGGCTTGACGTTCTAACGCAAGCCTCTCAACAACTTAAACCTATATTTGCACGCGTTACAAACGCGCGCTAACATGAAGGAGGTTTATCATTAAATTTCTTACAACTGATTATTACAATGGCTACCAAGAATATGATGATAACAAGTTTATTCATAATCCAATCATCAAATAGAGGTTCAATTAATTCTATTTTCTCCAGAATTCTCCCCGCCAAACAGAAACTCTGCAGCTAATCCTTACCTTCTAATTGGCAGTCCAATTAACATCCCTTTGTTGATATATCCGTCACCCCAAATATACTATTGCACTGCTTCAATTGTAATGAAGGGAATCCATCATTTAAGTATCGTAAGAAAACGAGCTTTTAACAAATAACTACTTAACCTTCACACCCAGGTTTTCTCCCAGCAGCTTAAACTCCCTTCTCCAT
>CAYTBO010000171.1:0-2945 GCA_964436055.1 uncultured Ohtaekwangia sp. | reverse complement strand
GACCTCATTGTAGGCAATGCAGTACCCGAAGCGGAACAGGGTATGCAGATGGGCCGGATGATTTCTCTGTTAGCCCTGGGTATTGATACTCCGGGCATGGTAGTAAATCGCTATTGTGGATCAGGAATTGAAACCATTGCCATCGCAAGTCATCGGATTCATGCCGGACAAGCAGATGTAATTATTGCCGGAGGTACAGAATCTATGTCTCTGGTGCCCGTAATGGGATTCAAGACTGCATTAAACTATACCATCGCAAAGGATAATCCTACATACTACACCAGCATGGGGTTGACAGCGGAGGAAGTTTCTAAACAATATAATATCTCCCGTGAAGCACAAGATCAGTTCGCTTATGAATCACATAGAAAAGCGGCAGCAGCCTGGAAGGAAGGTAAATTTAAGGATGAAGTTGTGCCTATCACGGTGAAAGAAACCTATGTGGGTGAAGACATGAAGAAAAAGACCCGTGAGTATATCGTGGATAAAGACGAGGGCATTCGCACGGACACAACCGTAGAAGGTCTGTCGAAGTTGAAACCGGTATTTGCAGCGGGAGGGGTGGTGACGGCAGGCAACTCATCCCAAACATCGGATGGTGCAGCTTTTGTGGTAGTGATGTCGGAGCGTATGGTGAAACAATTGAACCTAAAGCCCATCGCCAGAATGATAAGTTATGCCACGGCTGGAGTGGATCCACGTATAATGGGGATAGGGCCCGTAGCGGCCATTCCCAAAGCGTTGAAAATAGCTGGCAAAAAACTTGATGATATTGATCTGATCGAATTAAATGAAGCTTTTGCAGCACAGTCGCTGGCGGTAGTTCAGGAGCTAGGCATTGATAGGAAAAAACTAAATGTCAACGGAGGAGCCATTGCCGTAGGCCATCCACTAGGTTCTTCAGGGGCACGTTTGTCAGTGCAGTTGTTTAATGAAATGCGAAGACAAAAGAAGAAGTATGGAATGGTAACGGCTTGTGTTGGTGGGGGACAGGGAGTGGCTGGGATTTATGAATTTCTTAATTAACAGTTGACAAATAGGCAATAGACAAAATGTTGTCAACTGTAATTTGTCAATTGTAAATTTTTTGGGTGATGTAAGAATTATTGATATAAAACAACAATGAGATGAGCACAGCAGCAGAAAAAACAAAAGCAATAAAAGGAGGTGAATTCCTTATCAGAGAAACTCCTGCCAATGAAATATTTATTCCAGAAGAGTGGACAGAAGAGCAACGAATGATTGCGAAGACCTGTGATGACTTTCTGGACCAGGAAGTGTATCCCCGGCTGGATGAAATTGATGACATAAAAAATAACCCAAAGGTGATGCCAGAAATCCTGGATAAAGCAGGGGCGTTGGGGCTTTTAGGCACTTCTGTTCCACAGGAATATGGTGGCTTTGGGATGGACTTCAATACCACCATGCTGGTAGCGGAGCGTATTGGTGCCGGACACTCCGTAGCGGTGGGGTTATCCGCTCATACCGGAATAGGCACACTGCCTATTTTGTACTATGGCAATGAAGAGCAAAAGAAAAAATATTTACCCAAGCTGGCTACCGGTGAATGGAAAGCCGCCTATTGCCTGACGGAACCAGACTCAGGATCTGACGCAAACTCAGGAAAAACCAAGGCCAAACTAACGCCAGAGGGTAAACACTACCTGATCAATGGGCAAAAAATGTGGATAACCAACGGAGGCTTTGCTGATGTGTTTATTGTATTTGCGAAAATAGATGACGATAAAAACCTGAGTGCATTTATTGTAGAGAAAGCCTTTGGTGGAATTACTATGAATGAGGAAGAGCGAAAAATGGGAATCAAAGGATCATCTACCCGTCAGATTTTCTTCAATGATTGCAAAGTGCCTGTTGAGAATTTGCTTTCCGAAAGGGAAAACGGATTCAAGATCGCTGTAAATATTTTGAATATCGGGAGAATTAAGCTGGGTGTAGCGGCAGTTGGCGGATCGAAGATGGCCATTTCCAAGGCGGTGAACTATGCGAAGGAGCGAAAGCAATTCGGAACGGCTATCGCCAACTTTGGCGCAATCAAACATAAAATTGCCAATGTTGTTACTCACATTTTTGCGTCCGAGTCGGCTCATTACCGTGCCGGACAAAACATCGATGACTCCTATGCCGCTATGGTGGAGGAAGGTATGGAGGCGGCAAAAGCTAAGCTTAAATCTACAGAGGAGTTCGCCATTGAATGCGCGATTTTAAAGGTGCACGGATCTGAGGTGTTGGATTTTGCCGTGGATGAGGGTGTACAGATTTATGGAGGGATGGGATTTTCTGCAGAAGGGCCGATGGACCGCGCATTTAGAGATGCCCGTATCAATCGGATCTTCGAAGGAACCAATGAAATCAACCGTATGCTCACCATAGATATGTTGTTGAAGCGTGCTATGAAAGGACACATTGACCTGATGAATCCAGCCATGGCCGTTCAAAAAGAGTTGATGGCAATTCCTGACTTTGGAGCAACGGAAGAGGAAGGAATTTTTGTTAAAGAAAAGAAGGCGTTACTTAGCCTGAAGAAGGCTGGCTTGATGGTGGCTGGTGCGGCCGTGCAGAAGTACATGCAGAAACTCTCTGAAGAACAAGAAGTGTTGATGAACCTGGCTGACATGCTGATTGAAGTTTATGTTGCAGAGTCAACCTTATTGCGTGTAGAGAAGTTGATTGGTATGAAAGGTGAAGCAGCCTGCGAGATTCAAAAGGTAATGGCTATTATTTATTTGCATCACGCTATAGAAAAGGCGGCATCAGCGGGGAAAGAAGCGATTTATGCATTTGCAGAAGGCGATGAGCAACGCCTGATGTTACTTGGATTGAAGCGATTTACAAAGGTAGAGCCATACAATTTGAAAGTTGCCAGAAGAAAAGTGGCTGACTATGTGATTGAGAAGGGACAGTACCCTTTGTAGAAGTAATTAGTC
>CAYTBO010000170.1:0-2999 GCA_964436055.1 uncultured Ohtaekwangia sp. | reverse complement strand
AACATGCTGTTAAACTTTCAAGAACTGTGCCCATTAATTCAAAGGAATCGAAGCCAGTATCAAATGCTGACGTACGTGTAGAAACCAGTGATCAGACTACAATTTTCTTTTTTGAAGACAAACCAGGGACGTATCTTTCAAGTCTACCTATTGCTGCAAAGTTTGGAACAAAGTATAAACTTAGAATTTTAACCGCTGATGGGAAAGAATACGAATCATCGGAGGTTGAAATGGTAGCAACACCACCGATTGATAACATTACGGCTGAGTTTATTAAGAAGAAAGCCGATACCATTGGGCCTGCATTACGAAATCAGGGAGATTTCAATTTTTACCTAGACGTTTTAAACAATGAAACAAAAACACGCTCATTTCGCTACTTATGGACAGAGACCTATAAAATTGTAGTACCAAATCCCTCACGATGGAAGTGGTTAGGAGGTTCAAATTTTGAGTTTCGCAATGATGATATTCCTGAGGAACAAGAGGAGTTTTGCTTTCGAAGTGACTCCAGCCGGACAATTATCGTGAATACATCATTTGTAGATAATGGTTCTGTAGCTAGGTATCCCATTCATACGTTTGATGCAAGTACCAGGCAAATGAATATCAGATATTCCATAGAAGTAGTACAATATGGATTGTCGGATGCGAGTGAAAAGTATTGGAGTGGATTGGCTGCAGGCTCACAATCGCAAGGATCCCTTTTTGATATTCAACCGGGTACCATTACCGCAAATATTAAGCCGATATCAGGTGAAAGAGAGACAGTATTGGGAATTTTTGAAGTAGCTCAAGAACAACGTTTTAGAACTTTCTTCCTACCTTTTGATTTTACTGGCCAGGGTTTTCAGGCACTAACGCAACATTGGCTTAACTGTGAAGATCTGGAACAAATGGCATTACCTATTGACCAGGCTGGACCTTTTATGACCAAAAATTCAGAAAACTATGAACTACTATTTTTCTCATCCGGTTTTTCTTCAATTGGGCCAGGTGCCATTTTTGGATTAAAACGATGTGCGCTTTGTACTCTTTATGGTACCAATAAAAGACCAGAATTTTGGATCGATTAATAGAGACAGTACTTTTTACATTTTTCTATACAGCTTTTTTGGTTGTGACAGCTCAGGATATTGGCTTCCCACATGACAAAAATGAATTTCAGGAGATTATAACCGTATATGTTAATGATAACAGATTTATTCCTGGAGAGCATATTCTTTTGCGAATTGATAATAATTTGCAAAGTGGCCAGCGTTCATTTATAAGCAAGGTTGCATACGTAGAACTAATAGATGCATCTCATCAATCGTTTTTAAAATTAAAAATCAAACTTAATGATGGAGTTGGAATTGGCGACATTTACCTGCCTTCATATTTAAAGACTGGACAGTATACTTTGATTGCGTATACAGCCTGGATGCTTAACTATCCTAAATCTTTCATCGCTCACCTTGGAATTCAAGTTATTAACCCATTTAATCCCATCCCGGCATCGTTTTTATCCGACACCATAGGTATTACTTTTTATCCGGAGGGTGGTGAATATGTGTTGAATGAAACGACCAAAGTTGCCTATAGACTGAGTTTTAAAAAACCGACAGGCAAGTTGGACATTAAAGTCTTTTCCCCAGATGGTACTCAGGTTAATTCATTCACACACGAGCAAAAGTATGGATATGGTCACTTTCATTTTACACCTGTTGTTACAGGTAAATACAGAATAATAATAAATGACCCTGAGGAAAATATTTATTATGGGCAGTTATTGGTAGAGAATAATTCACCGCTTGCATTTGCCGTAAATGAGCAGGAAAACTCATTCATAATAAAAATTACCAACCGCTCGCTTGCACCACAGCTATTAAGAATGATTTCCTGGCACCGTCCTACTTATCAAAGATCCATTTTGATCCATTCTGACACCACACTTATGATCGCCAAAAGTGAATGGCCCAAAGGGTTGGTTTATTTATCCTACGAGGGTACTCAAATTAATCGATTCATAAACATCGGAGAATCTGAAATAGAAAAAAATATATCATTAATCACTGACAAAAAGGAATACAAAACGAGAGAACTGGTGAACTTACAAATATCCAATTTTGATAGTCTAAATGTTCTTTCTTTGTCCATAAGAAAGGTGTATGATCAAGCTTATAAGAGTTCTTATTCTTCAGCATTGCATCATCAAATTATAAATGAAAGATTGAAATCAAAGGAATGGCAAGAGGCTTTCCTTATTAGTCAACACCTTCGGGAAACATTATCATTTTCAAAATCAATTTCAGTATTACCGGATTTTAGGGGTCAGCTGATTAAGGGAAAATTGCTTGACTATGCACCTTCCAAGAGCATAGACCTGATTACTTTAACTTCCCTCGAGCAAAATCCTCTGGTTAGAACGGCAAAGGCAAATGATGATGGTGAGTTTATCCTGATGGTCCCGGAAATGCACCAAAAGAAGAATTTAATGATTTTTAATTCACAGGATAGAAAGGTTAGAATACGCGAGAAGTTTCTGGATGACTATTCTTTTGTAAAAACTGACCACCCATTCGATCACACTGAAATAGCATGGTGGATAGGTAGGAAAAGCGTGGATATTCAAATTGAAAATAGTTATTATGATTTTAAAATGGATTTTCAGGTAGATTCCTTACCTGCAAATTTATTGAAAGATAGAATAAGCAAAACATACGATTTCGACAGCTATACGAGATTCCCTACAGTCAAAGACATCATTATTGAGATAATACCAGAATTGCAACTAAGGGAAAGAAACGGACGTACTGGATTATCCATGCCCTACATAGGAAATAAGTCCTCAGCCCTCGACTCTGTGCTTATACTTGTTGATGGCTTACCGGTGAGGACAAGTGAATTCTTAAAGCTCAACCCATTTCAACTAAAAAGTGTGGATTTGATTTTTGAACAATTGAAGCTTGGGTATGCGGAATACAGGGGTGTCGCCATGTTTGGTTCAATTGACAAAG
>CAYTBO010000169.1:0-3020 GCA_964436055.1 uncultured Ohtaekwangia sp. | reverse complement strand
GATGGCGACCTGGATTTGCTGGTACCTTCAGCTGGTGTACCCAATCTTTTGTACATCAATCAGGGTAATGGAACATTTACAAAAAAGAGCAACGAACTGATTTCAGGATTTAATGCTTTGTTTAATCTTGGTGCGGCGTTTGCGGATTATGACAATGATGGCCATCTCGATGTTGTCATCGGGGCACTGAATTTTCCCGTTGGAGGTGAGTTTGTAGTCATGGGAGATAATCCACAAATCCGACTTTATAAAAACAATATAACCACGGGCAACTGGATTAAAATAAAATTAAACGGAGCAACGAATCCCCAACCTGGATTTTCCAACAAGGCTGCCATTGGGGCAAGAATCAGAATTGTTGCTGGTGGGAATACACAGATCAGAGAAATTACAAATCTTTCGGGAACAGGTGCTCAGAGTAGTCTAATTGCCCATTTTGGATTGGGCAATGAGACAACAATTTCCTCGATACAGGTAAGATGGCCATCTGGAATCATTCAAAATTTATTAAATCCGCTCATAAACCAAACATTAACTATTACTGAAGATGCCATAGCGCCACAACTAACTTCCCTAATGCCCGCTGACGGTGAAACCGGCACTTCTGTTGATACCAGCATTGAGATCCAACTTAATGAAGCCCCAGTTCTTATTTCAGGGAAAAAAATAAATCTAACGAAGGAAGGGGATACGGAACCAATAATTACACTAGATGTTTCCTCTGGGACAATTGATGGGAATACGATTTCATTTGTTCTACCCTCAACATTAGAATTCTTCACCACTTACACTGTGGCCATAGAAGCTGGTTCAATTACTGATATCTATGGCAATCCTATGCCCATAGTAACATGGTCATTTGTTACTTTTGATAATGTTCCTCCCTCCATCAGTTTTACACCCTCAAACGTGGATAAGGGTTTTACCGCATTTACTTTATCCCCTGAAATAATTGACAATTCAGGATCTATAAGTTCTGCAGTTCTTTCTCATCGTAAAATTGGGGGAACTACTTTTTCAGACCTAAATGGAGTTTTTAACGGATCAACTGAAAGTTGGGAATTTGCTATCTCTGAATCAATGTATGATGATATGGGTACGGAATTCAATATTACGGCCACTGATGCATCAGGCAATTTAGCCAGAAGCCCTGCTGGCAACACGAATCATTATTCATACTTAAATTACAAAGAGGCTTTTTCTCCGAAATTTCCTACGACTTCTCTGGTGTTTGGTGGCACAGACAGAACATGGAACATCGTTTCCATTCCGTTTGATCTGGGAACAAGCGCTACGGTGACAGCGGTATTAGATGAACTGGGGACTTTTGATGATACCCAATGGAGACTACTTACATACCGCAATCAAACTGCCTGGGATGAATTTCCGCAAAACTTCTCATCGTTCACCCGTGGGAGAGGTTACTTCCTAAATGTCAAAACTCCGCCTTCAGCCGGTATTACCATTGCAGATGAGGTGCTGGCTCCGCAAAATAATCAATCGGACCTGTTCAGTATTGGCCTTAACCAGGGTTGGAATCAAATCGGAAACCCATATCTGGTGCCCATTACCTGGGCAGATGTGAAAGCTTTCAATTCAACCGTTTCAGGTGTTGGCGATCTTAAAGTGTATAATAGCAATGGCCGTACCTATGCAGATGGCAATACACTAGGGGTTTATCAGGGAGGCTTTGTATTTGCGAATGAAGCCGTTCAGGATTATCTTATTTCATTTGCGGGTCAGACTCCGGGAGGAAGGAAGAAGACAAGCTCTGGCCGCATCACTTCTACTGAACTGGATAATGATAACTGGCGTACCATGTTTACACTTCAACAATCCGATGTAGTATTTACCCTTGGAGGTATTGGTATGAGTCCGGAAGCAAAATTATCGTACGATGATTTTGATGATGTAACTGTGCCTCGCCTGAATGATTTTCTTGAAATGAATTTTCATCACCCTGAGCATTTTGCGAAGCGATTCTCCCGCGATGTGGTACCTACGCAAGAAGAGTTCATTTGGGAGTTTACAGTAGATAGTAACCTGAAAGGAATTGCAACACTGAATTGGAACAATGAAGCGTTTGGCTTGAATGAAAAAGAACTTTATCTCTTCGACATAGCACAACAAAAGCCAATTGATATGAGAGAGACCAATTCGTATTCATTTGACGCAACGCAATCCAACCGTTTCAAAGTGTATTTCGGTGCCAACCTGAAAAATCGGATTCAACCGGATAGGATTACGTTGGGTCAGGCTTTTCCGAATCCAGCAAATGCTGTTACAACAATTCCATTTACTCTTCCTGTGTCTGCGGGCCTATACCAGGTGCGGTTAGAAGTATATGATATGATGGGAAGAAGAGTTGGCGTACTGCACGATGGTCAGCTTCCTTCCGGATTTTATGAATCCACCTGGGATACTACCAATGGGCAATTAACGAATGGTTTGTACACCTATCGCCTGGCCGTTGCCGGAGATGGCAAAAAAGAAGTATTTAGCAACAAGATAATTTTGAATAAATAACAAAGTCATGCAAAAATTAATCACACTGACGTTAATGGTTCTGGCAGGAATTTCCTTTCAAGCCCAGGCGCAAAATGTTAGTTCACGAACTAACTCATTTGAGGTGGATTTTAGCGATCCGAATAACCTGGTCAACAGTACTATTCCGGTGATCAGTTGGATTACACCTGTTGCGGAGAGCAATTATTCCAATGAGAACAAGTACAAGATCAAGTTTGAGATTGAATCGTCTGAGCCATTGAAGAACATTCAGATCATCATCAAGGAAAGTGAGCAATCGGCTTCCCGGGGCATGATGTCCGTGTTGCCTGAAGCGCATGAAAAACACAAGGCAGTGATAGAAAAGAATGTGACCTTGATGGAGGGAAATAATGTTGTAGAGATTATTGCTGAAAATGAAGACGGCACAAAAACAGTAAGTCATCGTACCATCCGTATCGGAACAACCGCATTGGCAGATGCCAGCAAACTTGATCGTACGGATTACGCTATCT
>CAYTBO010000168.1:0-3055 GCA_964436055.1 uncultured Ohtaekwangia sp. | reverse complement strand
TCTTCAGGTTTTCCAGAACAGGAATGATAGGAGATGGATTTTCTTTGAATAAAGGCAAACCTATTGCCCAGGGCAATCTCGGACGACAACCTTCGCTTGACAACCTGCGCACCCGATGATCTTTGTGTCTCGACCACTCAATCATTTTACTCATTGTTTTATCCGGATACTTCAGAATGAAAGGCCTTATGGCAAACTCTGCGCTGATCAACTGCGTAACGTTTTCAAAGGCCTGCACAGATTCTTCATAGTGATCCAACCCGTACACTTCGATATAATCAGGAAGAAAAATGAATGGATACGATACCTCAGTGCCATTATCATTTCGGATAGCTGTTGAGATTTTTACGATTAATTCTGCGGCTTGCGCAAAATTATCTGGCATAAATTTCCTTAATGAAACTGTAACTTTTCGGGTGCGCTCCTTAAGCTCAAGGTCGGGCCATTCGTTGTCAAACACATGATGAATAAATCGTGTGTCGTCAAAACCCGGTATCGTCTGTTTGAGCACCGGACGTAACCTTTCAAAGAATAGCGGATCGTACAAATATTTTAAAGGCTCAGCCATATTATTGTTTCTTGTTTCTTTGAATCTTTAGATCGTCAACCATTAATGCCTCCTGCAAAACCTCCATGAGAATGGTTTCATTGATTTCCTTAATCGATTGGTATTGAACAATCGAAACCTGGGTTCGCCCTTCCATTTTAAGAATCCCCTGCCCATCGGAAAGCATATGTCCATAACAAAAGCCAAGTGATACAACACTTCCTTTTGGCCCATGCGGAGTAGAGGACGGCCAGATGAAACACATCCTCCGGTTTCTGAAATAATAAGGGACACCATACGAGAATTGTTCGCGTATTCTGGGGTCAGCATCCAGGATGATTGACCTCAGTTTGCGTGTCACGAGCTGCTCTTGTCGAGGAAGTATATTTATAAAGTCTTCTATGTCTTTCATGAGAATGATCGCAAATATTCAAACCCCTTGTGACAACCCTATGTCAGTTATCAGAAGTAATGCAAAAGTATACGGGCAAATTCTTATTTTAGAAACCAAACTGAGTGTGGATGGAAGCATTTCTGACTTTTTTTGAGCAAATGCCAACATGGCAAAGACTTGCCTGGGTTGTGACATGTCTGGTTGTATGCTGGATATTGGAGGGCAATTATCCCCTTTTTAGGCATCCTTATAGCAAATGGAAGCATGATGGAGTAAACCTGGTGTTCTTACTTTTTACGTTTGTAATCAACCTGTTGTTTGGTGTGTTGACGGTTGGTGTTTTCAGTTGGATTGGTTTAAATGAATTTGGCTTGTTACATTATGTCACCTTGCCGGTGTGGTTGGAGCTTCTCGTTGCCGTTATGTTTCTTGATTTTATGGCTCAATATGTAGTTCATTACTTGTTGCATCGGGTGAAGTGGATGTGGAAATTTCATATGATTCACCACAGTGACACCAAAGTGGACGTTACAACCGGTACACGACATCATCCAGGAGATTATTTTCTTAGGGAAGTATTTGCGCTAATTGCGATTATCATCATTGGAGCTCCGATCTCGTATTATCTGTTGTACAGGTTTTGCACCATCTTTTTTACATATACCACACATGCAAATATTAATATGCCGGGCTGGCTGGATAAAACCTTAAGTTGGGTATTCATTACACCAAACATGCATAAATTTCACCATCACTTTGAAAGACCCTGGACGGACACAAACTTTGGCAACATATTTTCATTTTGGGATCGGATTTTTGGAACTATGGTTTATGATGACCCAAAGAAAATAAAATACGGCTTGGATGTGTTGGATGGAAACCTGGATGAAAATATCGGGTATCAATTGAAAATTCCCGTAAATAAGTCCATTAAAACGGACTATTGATTTGAGACAAAGTAGAAGTGAACATTTTATCTAAGGTGTAGGTTTATTATGGGACACGCTTAAAAACTAAAAACTATGAAGGCCATTTGGAACGGACAAGTGCTGGCAGAAAGTGATGATACTGTAGTGGTGGAAGGCAATCACTATTTCCCGGCAGATTCTATTCACAAAGATTTCTTTGTAGATTCCTCAACACTCACCCATTGCCCCTGGAAAGGAGATGCATCTTATTATAGCCTGAAAGTAAATGGGATGGAGAATGCCGATGCGGCCTGGTATTATCCGGATCCAAAAGACGCAGCAAAATTAATCAAAGGAAGAATAGCTTTTTGGAAAGGTGTGGAAGTGAGATCGTAGTTTATTAAATCATAAAATGCTTCTTGCTCTCGATACTGGCAATAGTGATATCACCATAGGACTTTGGGATGGTAGCCAATGGGCGCAAGCGTGGAGAATTCCTACACAACCGGAACAGCCAGAGCTATTTTATGGCATGAAAATCTGGGAGCTTTTTTTTGAAACCAATATTGATGCAGCATTAATCAAAACAGTTTTAATAAGTAGCGTTGTTCCCGATCTCACTGACAAGCTGAAGAATGTTGTTCAAACACTTTTTAAAAGTGAACCGATCATTATTGGGCCGGTTGTTTATGAAAAGTTAGCCGTCAAGGTTTTGAATCCTTATGAAATTGGTTCGGATCTCGTATGCAATGCCGTGGCAGCTTACGATCATTTCAGAGGCACTTGCATCGTGGTGGACTTTGGTACGGCTTTAACTTTTACTACGATTTCTAAAGCAGGTAAAATTTTAGGAGTATCTATTACTCCAGGGTTGAAGACTGCAATCAAATCTCTTACCCAACATACTGCAAAACTTTTCGAAGTTCCACTGCAGATGCCAGGCTCAGCGTTGGGTACAAATACTGTCACAGCAATCCAATCGGGTATTTTATTTGGATATAATGGTTTGGTCCAATCCATGGTTGGAGAAATAAGAAGAGAAATTAATGAACAATGTCCTTCTATAGCTACCGGGGGGTTGTCTGCCATCATCACGCCCCTAGGCGATTTTTTTGATGTCATTGAACCACATCTCACCTTGAATGGTATGCGTATTATCGGTGAAATCCATAAAAATTGAGCGCCTCAGCCCTACATTTTGAAAAA
>CAYTBO010000167.1:0-3087 GCA_964436055.1 uncultured Ohtaekwangia sp. | reverse complement strand
ACTATTTATAGCATTGAATCCATTGCCTTTAAGTGTGACTTCAATGCACCCTCTGCGCTTTAAACGTATTTCAAAAAGATAACAAAACTCACTCCCTCGGAATACAGGGCGAGTAAAACAGATTTTGCATTGGGCTTTACTTCACTTGTTTCCTGATACCGTATTGCCTTCCGCTGCGGAAAGCTCCAGCCAATGCAATAGGAATTTTTGCTTCCTCTTCAATCACCAGGGCTTTGGCTTCCTGCACTCTAGCAATCATTTCCTGTTCTAAGGCAACGGCCATGGCTCTTCTTTCTTCCGCTTTGGCTTTAGCTACGTTGAGGTCAGCGTTAGCTTGATCCATTTGTAAAATGGCGCCAATGTTTCGGCCAATATTGATATCGGCAATGTCAATGGAAAGAATAGTGAAGGCTGTACCTGCATCAAGTCCGTTGCCAAGTACGGTCTTGGATATTCTGTTTGGATTTTCCAATACCTGCATGTACGTAGACTGGCCTATGGTGGAGATGATACCTTGCCCAACGCGTGCTTTAATGGTTTCTTCACCCGCTCCGCCAACCAATTGCTGAATATTGGCACGCACCGTTACGCGGGCTTCTGTTGTAAGCTGGATTCCTTCCATTGAAACTCCAGTGATTGCAGGCACAACTATCATGTAGGGAGAAACAGATAGTTTAACGGCTCTCAATACATCGCGACCGGCCAGGTCAATGGCAGTGGCTTGCTGGTAATTCAATTTCAAGTTGGCTTTATCGGCTACTACCAGAGCCTTGATTACATTCACCAAATTTCCTTTAGCCAGATAGTGTGTTTCCAACTGGCTTGCGGTAATATCTTTTATCCCGGCTTTGGTTGCCAGAATTAACGACCTGACTATTAATGCAGGCGGCACCTTGCGCACACGCATGAAGACGAGGTTAATCAAATTGACACGAACACCGGAGAAAAGCGCTGTAATCCAGAGATTAAGTGGAATAATGTAAAAAAAAAGCCAGATACCAACTGCAGCGGCAGCGACCCAGATTAAAATGAAATATTCTGCCATAATAACTGACTTTTCGTTAAATTGGACTACAAGTTAGTGTAAGCGTAATTATCATCTTCTTTTTCCTCAGAATTACTTTTGCAATGCCTGTAATCCAGGTTGATAATTTGGGTCAATTAGGTTATTACCAAAACCTGTTGTACATTTGCTCAGTTTTTAGCAGAAATCAATCTGTGTTAGTGAAGTAATACCTCTTGATAATACCCTTTTTAAGAAGTTCTTTCTACTCCAATATTTTTTAGCTGAAAATTAAGTGATCCGGATAAAGGTTATCCGATTGGTCGATTTGTCATTGTAAGGTGACTTATCGATTGTATCACAAAGTAGAATTAAAGTTTTAAAATTAATTAATGCATCTAGCACAAAAGAGGAGACCCCGAACGAGTGGGTTAAGCCATAACAGGCGCAATCAATCAACAAATTCCAGAAAAAAGTCGGTAAGCAACATCGATCCGAGCTTATTCACCAAAAAGGCAATTCCGGTTACGTCATCTACATACAAGCCAATTCGTAATATTCAGGATTTGCCCGTAGATCGTTTCCTGATCACCAATCTACTGACAAAAGGATATACACACCCAACAGAAATTCAGGAGCATGCCATTGAGCCTATCCTGGAAGGAAACAATGTAATGGGAATTGCGCAAACCGGTACCGGTAAGACAGGCGCCTTTTTGATCCCTATCATTCATAACCTCCTTAAATCCAGCCCTGCTTTTCAGGTATTGGTAGTTGTGCCTACTCGTGAGTTGGCGGTGCAGGTGGAACAGGAATTTAAAAGTATTGCCAAAGGTACCGGCTTGTCCAGCCTTTGTTTTATCGGAGGAACAAATGTTCGTAGAGATGTTTCCTTATTAAGAAGCAAAAGCCACATCGTGATCGGAACGCCCGGCAGGTTGGTTGACCTGGCGCGGCAACGCGCGCTTCATTTCAAAAGCTTTAAAACACTGGTATTGGATGAGTTTGATCGCCTGTTGGACATGGGTTTTTCAAAAGACATTCAATTCATTGTACAATCCATGATAAGTCGTGAGCAGACTGTTTTGTTTTCGGCCACCGAAGAGCAAGGTCAAAAGAAGCTTATCCAATCGTTGCTAAGCAATCCCGTAGAGATTCGTATTTCTAAAGGAAAGACAACCGGAGACCATATAGAGCAGGAGGCGGTACAGTTAAAGGCTGGTGAGAAGAAACTGGATGTATTGCTGAAAATGGTTCGGGATAAATCATTCCATAAGGTAATCGTATTTGCTGAAACCAAACGTGGCGTAAGTGCGGTAAGAAAGAACTTACATCAGGCGGGTATCACTGTAGACGAAATTCACGGTAATAAATCTCAGAATTACAGGCTGAATGCGCTGAATAACTTTAAGTTGGGGAAAATTCAGGTGTTGGTGGCTACCGATGTGGCGGCCCGTGGACTGGATATTTCCGCAGTAACCCATGTTATTAACTTTCAACCTCCTAAGGATTTTGATAGTTATATACACAGAATTGGCAGAACCGGAAGGGCTGGCAAAGGAGGGAAGGCTTATACCTTCCTCAATTAAGAATAGAAAAAAATCAATAACCAATAAATAATAAACACAATGCAAGAAGGAACAGTAAAATTTTTCAACAACACAAAAGGATTTGGATTCATTAAACCGGCGAATTCAAGTGAAGACATTTTCGTACATGAGTCAGGACTTATTGACGAAATCAGAGAAAATGACAAAGTAAAATTTGATGTAGAGCGCGGCAAGAAAGGAATGAATGCCGTGAACGTAGAAGTTGTAAACTAAGGTTGACAATTCTCAAAATATAAGCCTCACCGAAATGTGGGGCTTTTTTCGTTTAGTATGTATCCGTGTTTGTTTAGTAGTTGTTTAGGTGATTTAAATCCTAAAAAAAGTGACTGAATACGCTCATTGAACAAAATGTCGGTTTATATTTGCAACTCTTTTCCCTAAAAAGGCCAAATGTGGTTAATTGAGGAAATGAAAACTTAGCATAAGTCTACCTTTAATTTATGGAGAGGTGGGTGAGTGGCTGAAACCAACAGT
>CAYTBO010000166.1:0-3090 GCA_964436055.1 uncultured Ohtaekwangia sp. | reverse complement strand
ATTTTAAAAAGTGGTTAGCCAATAATGGTATATCTTCAAAGCGGTCTCTCAAAGGAGGGATTTCAACTTCAATGGTGTTGATTCGATAGAGGAGGTCTTGTCTGAAGCGATTTTCTTTTACCATTTCATATAGCGGCATATTGGTAGCACAGATCAATCGTATGTCAACAGTTGTTTCTTTATTCGAGCCAACACGACTTACTCTCCTGTTTTGCAAAACGGTCAATAATTTTGCCTGCAGGGGCATGGAAAGGTTTCCGATTTCATCCAGGAATAGCGTTCCGCGGTTAGCCAGTTCAAACCTTCCGGCACGGTCTTCCTTTGCATCGGTAAATGATCCTTTCTTATGACCAAATAACTCACTTTCAAACAGTGTTTCGGTTATGGAGCCAAGGTCTACACTTACAAATGATTCGTGTTTGCGCGATGAGTTTCTATGAATAGCCCTGGCAATAAGTTCCTTACCCGTACCATTTTCACCCAGTATTAGCAAATTGGCATCGGTATGAGCAACACGCTCAATGGTTTGAAAAATTTTCCGCATGGCCTGACTCTCACCGATGATATCGCTGAATTTTTCATTCAATGCCTGATTGATTTCCTTATTTTTTATACGAAGCGTTTCGATTTCATTGCGCGATTCCCTCAGGCGCATGGAGGAGTATAAGGTGGCCAGCAGCTTTTCATTTTCCCAGGGCTTTAGTACAAAATCTGTGGCTCCGGCTTTAATGGCTCTGACCGCCATCTGCACATCTCCATAAGCAGTAACCAATACCACAACGGAAGAAGGATCCATTTCAAGAATCTTTTCAAGCCAATAATATCCTTCACTTCCACTGCTTACATCTTTTGTGAAATTCATGTCCAGCAGAATTACATCGTAGTTTTCATTTCCCAACAAGTTTGGAATAGCTTCTGGATTCTTTTCAATATCCACTTGAGCGAAATGCCTTTTGAGATACATTTTTGCCGCTTTCAGCAAATCTTCGTTATCATCTACAATAAGTATCTTCCCTGTTTTTGATTCAGTCATAGGTCTTTAGTTCACACAATAAAAGAGCTTAAACGTCCCAATTTCGATTACATGTGTCCGATAGTGAGCTTAATTGTGTTAGGAATTGCAATATTGATACCGAATTGTCGTATGATCCCAAATCCTTAAATTGGATCGAATAAGCTATCAAATCTAATTAAAATTTGTCCGTAATCGCACACGTGCGTTCATATGTGAACGAGGAATGGGCAAAAATGGGGTTATCTGAGCCTCTTTGAATGATTTTAAGCGTTGGCACGTTTGTTGGCCATTGATGTGAAACCAGTAAACTTTCTTCCAATTCATGGACAAACAATTAAAGAAGAAAAAGTGGACACTGAAGAAGATATCAACCTATGGTGGTATCGCTTTGTTGGTCTTTTTTATTTCCTATCAATTCCTATTCGCAGACAGGCGTTCAAAACTAAAAATAGAAAAAGAGAAAATTACTATTTCTACCGTTCAGCGAGGTGTTTTTCAGGAATTCATACCTCAAACCGGTACCGTAGAACCAAGCCGCACGGTATACCTGGATGCCATTGAGGGTGGAAATATCAAAAGAATTTATAAAGAAAGTGGCGCCATGATCAAAGAAGGTGACCTCATTCTGGAACTTACCAATCTAAACCGTGAGCTTTCTGTCTTGCAACAAGAAGCACAACAGGTTGAAAGTATTAACCGCTCGCGCGATACACGCCTGGGGTTAACACGCAATGATCTTGAACAACGCCAAACGTTGGCGCTAATTGATAACCAATTGGCGATTCTGGGACCACAGTATGCAAGGCAAAAGACACTATTTGAAAAAAAATTGATTTCTAAGCAGGAATTTGAAAGAACGGAAGCTGATTATAAATACAATGTGGAAAGAAGACGAATTACCTACGAAGTGTATCGAAGAGATTCAATAGGGCGCATTGAACAGCTAAGAGACATTGATGCCTCCGAAAAAAGAATGCGAGAGAACCTTGAGGGAGTTGGAAAAATCCTTGAGAACTTAAAGATTAAGGCGCCAATCAATGGGCAGTTGTCCAGGCCTCAGCTTGAAGTAGGACAGGCTGTAACACAAGGTCAGCGGCTCGGGCAAGTCGATATCGTAGGTAGTTACAAAGTGCGTGTACCCATTGATGAGTTGTATTTGCCTAGGATATCAACAGGACTCCATGCGACTACAAGTTTTGCGGGCAAAGATTTTTCCCTGATAATAAATTACATTTATCCAACCATTACCAATGGCCGATTTGAAGTGGATATGAATTTTGATGGAGATACACCGGATGGCATCAGAAGAGGACAATCCCTACGCTTGCGCATTGAGCTTGGGCAATCTTCAGAAGAGTTGTTATTACCGGTTGGAGGATTTTATAAAGATACGGGTGGTAATTGGGTATTTGTGCTGGAAGAGGGGGACAACAGGGCAAGCAGAAGAGATATAAAGTTGGGCCGCAAAAATACCGAGAACTTTGAAGTGTTAGAAGGCTTGAAACCAGGCGACAGGGTAATAACCTCTTCTTATGAGAATTTTGGCAACAACGAAGTTTTAATACTGGATTAGTGCAACCATTTAAAAATCGTAGCGTCTAAATTATAGAAGTTCAACAGACAAGTAACTTTTAGGAAATATCAGAGTAAACAAATCGAACTTAAATCAAACTTATAATAAACTAGTAAACAATCAAGAATATGATCAAACTCAAGAATCTTGAAAAAGTCTATTCTACTGAAGAAGTAGAAACAACCGCCCTGAACAACATCAACCTGGAAATCAAAGATGGGGAATTTGTAGCTATCATGGGACCTTCCGGATGTGGTAAATCAACTTTGCTAAACATCCTGGGTTTGCTTGACAACCCAAGCAATGGCGAATATTATTTCGGTGAGCATGAAGTAGCCAAGTATTCGGAACGTCAACGGGCTCAACTCAGAAAAGGATCAATTGGCTTTGTGTTTCAGAGCTTCAACCTAATCGATGAATTGACCGTGTTTGAAAATGTGGAGCTTCCCTTGTTGTATTTGAAGGTGCCTTCCAGCGAAAGAAAAACTAAAGTGGAAGAAGT
>CAYTBO010000165.1:0-3107 GCA_964436055.1 uncultured Ohtaekwangia sp. | reverse complement strand
GTATTGATGTGGAAGGAATTGACTTAGTGATAAATTATGATGCACCACCCGATCCTGAAGATTATGTACATCGCATTGGGCGTACGGCCAGGGCAGAACGCACGGGTACAGCCATTACATTTATCAACGACAAGGATCAGCAGAAATTTCAAAGTATTGAAAGATTGATCGGTCGGGAGATTCCCAAAGAAGTGTTACCGCTCAGCCTTGGAGAAACACCAGAATACAATCCTTCAGTGAGGCGAAAGCCGCAGTTTAACAGCCGCAGGCCTACTTCAAAGAATCAACAAAGACGAAGACCACCCCGCGGTCGATAGAAAGTTTTCGCCTGTTTTACTTTGTGATGTTATAGTAAAATGCAAAAGTGCAGATGCGGTTCCCTATCTGATTCTATTTTTTAATCTAACGTCCCGGAGTATATGGGGCACCTGCTTTTTCAAGAGCTGCTTCCAATGTTTCTACCTTCTTCAAAAATGAATCGGCCCCTGTCATAAACTTCTTAAATTCATTCTCAGCAATATCCAAACTATGCTTTTGCGTTTCAGTAGGAAGTTGGGTAGTATCCCAGTGGCTATTCGCTACACTATTTATACGACCGATAATCGAAGGAGTTGTCGACTCATTTTTTTCTGATCGTACCGGATCACCCACCAATTGCTCATTTAATCCAGCCAAGGTAACTTTCAGCAGCTTTAGCTCCTTAAATAGCTCTGGATCCAAATGGGGTGCTTGAATCAACGCTACTTCCATATGACGAATTTTTCTTTCCGCCTCGCCAAATCTGCTTCTTGTTCCAGCCGCCATGCGTGATAGATTACTGGTTCGTTTGGTAATCATAGTGAATTCCTGATAGTTAATATCAGCTTTTACGTTTGGCGTGGGCTTCACCGAAAACGTCTGAGGTGTCCCTTGCGATTTAAGTGTTCCATTATAAGCAATAAAAAGTTCGACACTGTATTTGCCGGGGGCAACCAGCGGACCTTCTGCTGCTCCTGCCCATGGTGGCACAAAGGTGGGTTGTGTAAGACTTATTGGATCGGGTGGCGGCAATCTTAAATCCCAGCTTGCACGATGCATTCCATTTTTGGATGTCCCTTTAATCCATCGTACGGCATCACCACTTTCGTCACGTACCAAAAGCAGTACTTGAGGTTCGGAGTCCAGTGCCTCCGCCTTTAGTTGATCCCATCCGGGAAATGGAATGTTGGCGTTTTGAGCTTGCAATTCTTTTTCTTTTTTCATCCGGCCGTCTTTAGCAGTCGCTGGCAAGTCACTGATGTAATAGGTGAAGAGGGCACCGAAAGATGGATTTGCAGTTCTAAAGCTCGTTGAACCCAGAGTAGGCATCCCTCGTGCTTGCATAGGCACACTGGGCACATACCACCACGCATCACGAACGGAGAAAAGTGTATTGGATTTCTTGTTTACTATTTTGCCTACTTCCCGTAAGGATGAATAATCATCGAGGATATAAATTCCTCGGCCAAAAGAGGCACCTGCCAAATCGTTGTCGCGTTCATGTATTTCAAGGTCACGAAACGGGATTGTGGGAACACCACCATTTAGCTTTATCCAATTGACTCCTCTGTTGGGAGAAAAGTAAATACCATATTCTGTTCCAATAAAAAGAAGATTTTTATCTACATGATCTTGCTTGATCACCCACACGATGGTGGCTGGAGGCAGATCACCTTGAATAGGTTGCCAGGATTTACCACGATCATTGCTTACAAATAAATACGGGCTATAATCCCCAAGCATGTGAGCATCGGCTACGGCAAACACAGTATTGGCATCGTGTTTTGAGGCTTCAACATCGTTGATAAATGACAATGCCGGTACTTTGGGCAGACTTAGCGCCTTCCTCCAGATTTTGCCGCCATCCTCACTCACCTGAATCATGCCATCATCCGACCCCGTATACAGAAGTCCTTCTACCAAAGGCGACTCTGATACGGCAGTGAGCGTTGCATACTTTGACATGGCACCGTTGTCATATAATGCATCAATGCTGGGTACATTATCCATCATCTTCAGTTCGTATCGATTGCGATTGGTGGTCAGATCACCGCTGATAGCCGTCCATGAATTGCCTTGATCTTTGCTCCTCCATAATCGCTGCGAACCGAAGTACAACGTCTTATTATCATGAGGACTTACGATGACAGGGCTGTCCCAGTTGAATCGTTCTGCCGGATCGTTGGGTTCGGGCTGTGGTTTGATGCTGATCACTTCCTCATTTCTTCTATCCAGCCTGACCAGGTTCCCTTCCTGTATTTCCATGTACACGGTGTTTGGGTCTTTGGGATCGAACGCAACATCATAGCCATCCGCACCTAACGGAACATACCAGTCCTGATTTCTAACTCCCTCAGCATTCATCGTCCTTGAAGGACCAATCAAAGTACCGAGGTCTTGAGCACCAGCTACAATATTGTAAAAAGGTACAGTGTTGTCCAGCGCGAGTTTATAAAATTGAGATACAGGTAAGTTCCCAAAATGTCTCCATGTGATTCCTTCGTCAAAGGATTCATATAATCCCGCATCTGTCCCCACCAACATATGATTGCCGTTGTCTGGATCAATCCACATCGCATGGTTATCGCTATGCTTTTCCCTGCCGGTTTCCAGGTAATCAAACTTCTTTCCGCCATCGCGCGTCACGTGAAGGAATACATCCATTTGATAGATAAGGTCAGGGTTAGTCTGAGATGCTTCGATTTCCTGATAATAATGTGGACCTGTTCCTCCCGAGATGTAGCTGTTTCTTTTCTCCCAGCTTTCTCCTTTATCCGTTGATCGATAGAAACCCTTGTTCTTCTCGTCCGCCTCAATGGTAGCGTATACCAGTTGAGGGTTTGATGCAGTCACAGCCAATCCTATTTTTCCGATGTCACCTGATGGCAACCCTGCCTTCACCTGTTTCCAGGTCTCACCATTGTCGGTGGATTTATAAATTCCTGATTTGGGTCCACCTGCCAGCAACGACCAGGTATGTCTTCTGCGTTGATAAGCTGCTGCATATACGATGTCAGGATTGGATGGATCAAACTCTATATCTGTTACACCAGTGTTCTCATCAATTTTCAGGACTGGTTTCCACGCCT
>CAYTBO010000164.1:0-3116 GCA_964436055.1 uncultured Ohtaekwangia sp. | reverse complement strand
ACATCAAAATTTCCTGGGGTTAATAATATGTCAGCGTTGCTATTCTCTGACTTAAGATATAGATGTACCCAACCATCTCGTTCGCTAGTATGAATAAACTTTGAACCGTTGTTTATCCAGTGTATATTATTGGGTTCAATCCAGGCTTTTTCATTCTCCACATGCACATTACTTACCTTCCCTTCGATTGTTGCAACATAAAAATTCAATTGCTTTTGACTTCTACTTAAAACTTGCAAAGAAAGTAAGTTAATAGTTGGCTTCCACTCCATTTGCCAGAGGTAATCAGTAGAGTCGCCCGGAATATCTAACCACTTAAGTTCCTTACCTTTAAAATCAATTATTCCCACTTTGTTGTTAGGCAATTGTTGGCCTACTTTTGTGTAAGGAAATTGAACAATCCGGGGATATTGCGTTTCCGTATTGTTAATCATGTAAAAGTTAGGGGTAATACTTCTGTTAGTTTGCGCGAAAGCCAGGTACTTGCTATCTGGACTCCACTCATATCCCGATCCACCTTTTTTTTCTTCACTTCTATTTAACATGGAGGAGTTACAGGAACTCATTTGCCCGTTGATTATATTGTCTGAACCGTCATTTGTCAACTTATAAGTCAAATATGATCTCAAATCCTCTACGTAAATATTATTATCATAGATAAAACTCACCATCTTACCATTCGGAGAAAATTTCCCACTCCGTAATGACTGATCTGGCATTTTCCCTCCGACCTTATACCAATCCCAAAGCAATAAATCCAATACCCAATAATCTCCTTTAGTTTCAGAAGACTCCCCGCGCTTTGTGTTAGTGTAAATAAGGACATGAGAGAAATTCTTTGTGAAAGAAAAATGTTCAAGCTCAATTGGACTACTTTGATTAGGCGGAATCAACCTCCAAGCTGGTATCATAATCTTTCGCTCACCGCTTATCACATCATACTCAACAACTTCCTTTTTACCTTTGAAATACTCTTCCGCATCTTCCAAAACAACATATGATGATCGGCCTTCTAACCATTTTATTGGGCCAAAAGATTTAGCTGAAAATGTATTGTCGTCAAACAGACGATCGATCGTCAACGTGGAAGAGTCCGATTGTTGAGCCTGCAATAAAAAAACCAGCAAGCTGAATGATAGGGTGATTATAGTCCGGAAAAATAATTTAGATGCTTTCATTTTCAATTATCGATTATAATATGATAAAAAGTCGATGCATTTTATAGATGCCTAATCCATTACCACTTACATTGCCCCAGGAACTAAATATTTTTTCCAGTAATTCTCCATCATTCTTCTCATATGAAGTGTAGTGTTTTCTCCTTCATTAATACTGTGGGATCGCATAGGATAGGACATCATGTTAAATAACTTATTATGCTTAATAAGTTCGTTAACCAGCATTTCAAAGCTTTGATAATGCACATTATCGTCAGCCGTACCATGTATTATCATAAGGTTACCCTTCAACTTTTTTGCATGGGTGATCGGGGATCCATTATGGTAGCCTTCCTTATTGTCTTCAGGTAACCCCATAAAGCGCTCCTGATATATGTTGTCATAAAGGGTCTGATGGGATACAAATGAAACTGCAATAGCTGTCTTATAAATGTCTCCGTACCTAAAAATACAGTGGAGGCTCATTTGACCACCGCCACTCCAACCCCAGATTCCGACACGCTGTTGATCAATAAAGGAATACATTTTAAAAATCTCCACAGCTGCTTTTGCCTGATCATCTGCAGCAAGAAGTCCAACCTGTCGATATATGCTCTTTCTAAAATCTCTGCCTCTGGGCGTTTTCGTCCCACGATTGTCAACACTAATAACAATGTAACCTAACTGCGCCAGGTATTGATGCCACAGATTATCTCCTGTACGCCAGTTATCCTGAACAGTGGAGCCCGCAGGCTCACCATATACATGAAATATTAATGGATACTTTTTTCCTGGATCAAAGTTTTTGGGTTTTATCATCCAACCATCAAGAACAACTTCTCCAATATCTATTTTAATAAACTCCTTATTCTTTAAATTCAGTGAATTATAATTACTCTTCAGCGTGGAATTATCTTCAAGGAGTTTTAATTCCTTATGTGTTGAAAGATTTATAAGTGAAATCCGAGGGGGTGTTAAAGAATTTTCAAAGGTGTGGATAGCAAATTTTGCGTTTGAGGATATCTGATATCCATGCTGTCCAGGCATGGATAAAGGGGATACGCGTTCAGCTTTTCCTTTTCCATTAATTTTGCTTCTGTAAAGGTATCGCTGCGTGTAGTTTTCTGGGGAGGCAATGTAATAAACATTTCCGCCCTTTGGGTCAATGCAATTGATATTAACCACATCAAAGTCTCCATTGGTGATCAGATCAATTTTTTTACCATCTCTGGATACCTTGTACAGGTGTGTCCATCCATCTCTTTCACTAGTCCATGTAAATGAAGTCTCATTGTCAAGCCATTGGATATTATCATGAATATCCAAGTAAGCAGGATCGGTCTCAGTTAAAATATTCTCCAGTTTCAAGGTAGAGACTGCGCCAATCCAGACTTTATTGGTGTTCTGCAATCTATTTAGCTGTTGAATCATGACTTCATTTGAGTTCGGGATAAAGTCCATCCTTGCGAGATAATTATTTCGAGGGTCACCAGGTATATTCAGCCATCTTGTATCGCCACCATCAGCCGAGACAAATCCTATCTTAACCGCTGAATTAGTAGTTCCGACCTTAGGATATGGAAGTGGAATTGGTTTTGAGTAAATTGAGTCTATATTATTTATCAAATAAAAGGTACCCACTCCCCTGGTATCAGACTGCCAATATGCAATTGTTTCTCCATCCGGGCTCCATCGAAAACCATCACGGCATTCCAACTCCTCTTCATAGACCCAATCGAACGTACCATTAATTATATTTGCACCACCATCTCTTGTAATTTGTATAACTTCATTTGAGTCCAACTGTTCCACATAAATATTTTGCTCGCTTACATAAGCTACTTTTTTTCCGTCAGGTGAGAATTTAGCAAACATTAATGATGCTTCATTTAAATGCTTCCCTAATTGAATAAGCTTACCATTTTTCAAATTAAGCACCCAATAATCACCTCTTGTATT
>CAYTBO010000163.1:1540-3147 GCA_964436055.1 uncultured Ohtaekwangia sp. | reverse complement strand
TTGCCGGCCCCGATTATTTATTTTCTATCGATTTCAGAAGAGGATATTCCAAAAGAAAAGTTGGAATTATATAGAATTTTGGCTCCGAGTCTAAAAGATTTTTTAATCGAAATGTTCGGAAAGGAAAATGTCGAATTCGATCAGAATCTTACAGTAAATCGAATATAATCTTTTGAATTGAATGATCGAACTGCTAGAAATTACTGGTGCCGATATTGCTGAACTTGATGATGATGATTTACGAAATCTAATTGGATTGCTTTGTGAGGCAGACTACAGGTGCGCAGGCCTTTCAGCTAAGGGTATCACATGGGGAGGTAATCAAGATGCTCCCGATGGTGGCTTGGATGTTGTTGTCCAACATGAATCTCCACCACCCATCACCAGCTACATTCCTAAACAACTAACTGGGTTTCAAGTAAAAAAATCTGATATGCCGGCTTCTGCAATTACAAAAGAAATGAAGCCAAACGGAAAGCTAAGAGAGGAAATCAAATCTTTAATTAAAAATAAAGGCTCTTATATTATCGTTAGTTCAGGAGGGTCTACATCCTATTCCGCAATTAAAAGACGTACGGAGGCGATGATGAATGCCATTGCAAAAGATGACAAAGATGGCAATCTAAAGTTAGAATTTATGGACCGGGGTAAAATTGCAAGCTGGGTTCGACATCATCCCTCTTACATACTTTGGGTAAGAAATAAAATTGGGAAACCTATTAATGGCTGGCAATGTTACGGAAATTGGTCTAATTCCCCGGGTGGAGTGGATGATGAGTTTCTTATTGATGAGGCACTGCGATTACATAACGGAACCAAAGATTGTGGTGAGGGCGTTTCCCTCGTAGATGGAATATTAGAGTTACGGCAGAGCTTGTTAAAGGCTGGCAGTTCCGTAAGATTAACAGGGTTATCGGGTACAGGAAAAACCCGACTGGTTCAAGCACTTTTCGACGAACGTATAGGTCGAAACCCACTTGATCCATGCTCAGTCATTTATACTGATATTTCCGATGGGCCTAATCCAGACCCTCAAACGATGTCGGAGATAATAATTGCAGATAAAATTAAGACCGTATTAATCGTGGATAATTGCCCTCCTGATCTTCATAGAAGAATAACGAAAATTTGTTCTCGATCTTCTAGCTGCTTCTCTCTTTTGACAATTGAGTATGACGTTCGAGATGACCTTCCTGAAGAAACAAACGTATTTAGACTGGAACCGGCAAGTGATGGCCTAATAGAACAGCTGATTAAGTCTAGAAATCCATATGTGAGTAACGCAGATACACGTTTGATAGCTGAATTTTCAGGAGGTAATTCGCGAGTGGCCCTTGCACTTGCCAATACTCTAGAAAAAGGAGAGACTCTATCAACATTCAAGGACGAGGAATTGTTCGAGAGACTGTTCAAACAACGCCATGAGTCCAACTCTGATCTACTAATATCGGCCGAAGCTTGTTCTCTTGTATATTCTTTTGATGGAATCGACATTGACTGTGAAACTTCTGAACTTAAAATTCTTGCATCCTTAATCAATAAAGAAGTTACTACACTCTATAGGGATGTTTCGACTCTTAAATCTAGAGACCTTGTTCAATCAAGGG
>CAYTBO010000163.1:0-1530 GCA_964436055.1 uncultured Ohtaekwangia sp. | reverse complement strand
GCAATCTTACCGCATGCAATTGCTAACCGTTTGGCCAAAAAAGCACTTGGATCATTACCAAAAAAGATTATCATTACAACTTTTCAGGGTGCTCCTGATAGATTACTAAGATCTTTTACAAATCGTTTAAGCTATCTGTATGATTGCCCTATGGCAGTTGAAATTGCAAATGATTGGATGGCAAAGGAAGGGCTGTTGGGCAATGCAGACGGAAAATTCAACAGTCTTGAAATTTCTTTGTTCAGGAACTTGGCACCCGTTTCTCCAAAAGGAGCGCTAAGATTGATGGAGAATTTTGCCCATGGAAACAATGGAGAGGAATTTACCTCTAGAAAGAACACATACTATTATGAGTTTGTCAGAATCTTAAAGAATCTAGCATATGATCCCGAATTATTTCTTAATAGCACTAAACTAATATGTCGATTTGCCTTGGCTGAAAAGCCTGACGAAAGAATGAACTCGACAAGGGATGTTTTGAAATCCTTATTCTACTTGCATTTATCTGGAACTCACGCTCCTATCGAAGACAGGATTAAGATTATTGAAGACTTGGTCAATTCGCCAAGACAAGATAGATTCGATCTTGGAATTTTGTTATTAAATTCCGCACTTGAAGCATGGAATTTTAATTCATCAGGATATTTCAAATTCGGTTCATGGTCAAGAGACTATGGATATGCCCCAAAAAATTACCAGGAAATTAAAAACTGGTATTCCAAAGTACTCGATGTTGTTCACCGGTTAGCACTTGAAAAAATAGAAATTTCCGACAAGACTAGACAGATATTTTCCGATAGACTTCGTTGTCTTATTATCCAGACAGGGTTGGTTGATAAGCTAGATAGTATAGTGAGGGAAATTCATGAAAAACAGACTTGGCCAGATGGGTGGTTTGCCATAAAAAGTGTTTTAAAGTATGATAAAGATAGAATAAAAGATAGCAATGTTTTAAATCAGTTGAAAGTTTTAGAAGCGGCACTAAGGCCAAAGAATACACTAGATCTAGTTCAAGCTTATGTGGTTTCCCAACAACGGGGATATTTTAGATTAGAGGACGATTTTGATGAAAGTGAGGATACAATGGTAGTAATGAATAGGATTACCCAAAAAATAATAGAATTGGGAGGCTTGCTCTCTAAGGATAAGGAATCACTTTATGCAATATTGCCAGAGCTGGTGAGCACCCAAAACCCTCGGGTATATGAATTGGGAAATGGATTAGCGCAAGGTAGTCAAGACAAATTGGAACTGTGGAATTTACTGCGAGATAACCTCGAAAAAGTCCCGGATGACAAGAGAAATCTCAAAGTAATGCTCGGCTTTCTGAATAGTTGTTCTACAATTGACCCTGAATTTTATAACGATATACTTGATCATATCATAAAGGAAGACCCTTATTTACAACAATGGTTTCCTTGGTTTCAAGCAACCTCTGATTTGGATGAAAAGGGTATAGAACGGTTAAAAACCGTGTTGGATAACGGAACAGCCAAAATATCTACATATCGCACTCTTGGCTATGGCGGG
>CAYTBO010000162.1:0-3179 GCA_964436055.1 uncultured Ohtaekwangia sp. | reverse complement strand
TAGGGATAACACATTGATAATCAAATCAAACACCAGGATAGGCTAATCCTTATAACTAAATGACTACTTATAGTGTAAATGTAAGGTTTTCAACAGATGCCTGATTTGGAGAGCTGTGCAAATTACGGGTTAACCCTTAAACCTGCCTGAATAAGAAAGATCTACTTCTTACTGGCATTAAAAAGCTTTTCTTTCTCATCTGAAGTAAGACTTTCATAACCTCGCTCGGATATCTTATCTAGAATGGCATCAATTTCTTCCTGGCTGGCTTTAGATGCTGAGGTTTTTACGCCACCCATTTTAGTTTCTGTTTTGCGATAGGTAACTTTTACCTTAGGACGGGGACGAAACAAATCTTTAATCCAATCCAGCGTCACTGTAACCCAACCACCCCAATTTACACCAACTTGCATTTGCTTGATATAAATAAAACCAATCAACGCACCGCCCAGATGCGCAATATTGCCACCGGCATTGGAACCAACCGATCCTAAAAAAGATAAGACGATATAAAAGCCTGCGATGTACTTAATTTTGATAGGCCCTAAAAACAATAGATAAAAAGTATAATTAGGCAGCAACACGGCAGCACCTGTGACAATAGCATACACGGCAGCCGATGCACCCACCATACCAGCAAAACCATTGCGATCTACGAAATACGGAATGGTGTTGTACACCAGAAGGTAAACCACTCCGCCCGCAATTGCACCCAATACATAAAGCGCAACTAATTTATCATTGCCCAGGTATTCAATAAACAACCTCCCAAACCAATAGAAGATCAGCATATTGAAAAGGATATGAAAAATATCAGTGAGGCTATGCGCAAAGGCATAGGTAACGATCGTCCAGGGTCTTAACAAAAAATCGCTGAACTTAGGCGGAAGCGTAAATTGTTTGCTGATCATACTGTACAACCATTCAGCACCACCAATGGTACTAAACACGTAGATGATTCCCATGGCGATAAATACCGCCACATTGATCACAATCAACTGAACATGCGCGTTGTTAGGTTTTTGAAATACAGATTTAAACTCGTCAAGCACTTTTCTATCGCTAAAAATTATTCTACAAATCTATCAATAACCCCGATCCGAACCCTGACTTCGCCAAGCGGTGATAATTAAAAATGCCACAAAAGCCCCGCCAAAGTGAGCCAGGTGTGCTACGGTGCCGCTTCGATCCATTACATACGTTAAAAAACCTATCAAAAATACCATATACTTGGCCTTGATGGGGATAGGAGGAAATAAAAGCATGATTTCCAGGTTGGGGAATATCATCCCAAATGCCATGAGGATACCATACAATGCTCCTGAAGCACCCAGCATGATGCCCCCTGCCGCAGGGTAAAAGTAATAATTGACCAGGGCATAAATGACTGCCGCTCCAATGCCGGTGGAAAGATAAAAAATAAGAAATTTCTTATCACCCCAGTAGCTTTCAAGAATTGGAGCGAATGAGGCAAGGGCAAACATGTTGAAAAATATGTGACCGAATCCCCCATGGGCAAACATATAGGTGAAGAATTGGTAAGGAGCAAAAGCACCCGATCCAATGGGCCAGAGTGACACGTAAGCCGTGATGCCCAAAAACTGCTGCATCAAAAAAACAACCACGTTGATGATAATCAGGTTGCGGACAAGGGGCGTAAGTCTAAACATTCAATTCAAATTTATCGGTTATTTACCTGTTAAAGCAGTCTTCAATTTTAGAAGTATTAAAAATAAAAAAGGTAGGTGTTCCTTCAGGTGAAAAATTAGGATTCTGACAGGCAAACAATCCCTCTACCAACGCATCCATTTCTTCCTTTCGCAGCCTTTGCCCTGTTTTAACGGAAGCTCTTTTGGCCAGGGAGCTGGCCAGGTTTTCTTTGAGGGGAAGCGACAACTGAGATTGATTCATTTTGAATTGCTCCAACAGCCCCTCAAAAATTTCCCTTTCCCCCATGTTGATGCCGGCCGGAATTCCGGATACCAAAATGGCATTCTTTCCAAATATTTCGAATCTGAAACCCAGGGCTTTGATTTCGTTTTCAACCTCCATCACCAGCGCAAAATCAGAAGCACTCAACTCCACATTTTGCGGAAATAAACTTTGCTGACTATTGCCGGGCACTCCTTTCATGTGAAGTAAAAATTTTTCATACAATACCCGCTCGTGCACAGCCTGCTGATCCATAATCATTAAACCATCTTTTACCGCCCTCACCATGTATTTATTATGAAGCTGAAAAACCAACCTTTCCTCAGGGTTGGATGTATTCAGTTCATCTCTATTGATGGCGCTCTCAAATCGAATAGACGGATTTTCTGTTTCCCGCCTCAACAATTGGGATGTGTTCACCTCAAACATTTTTTCCCAATTCTCAATCCCTGATCTATTCAAAGAATTTCCAAACTGCTCATCATAATAAGTATTCTGCATTTTCCTTTCACTGGCGTTCAACTTATTGATCATGTTTACGTCTGCAGAAAAGTCAATAGCTGGAGAAAGATTATGTGCACCTAACGCTTGCCTTACACTCGCCCTGATAACAGCGTACACAGCTCTTTCATCATCAAATTTGATTTCGGTTTTCGTGGGATGAACGTTTACATCAATGTGCTTTGGATCAATTTCCATAAAAAGCACATAAAAAGGATGCGTCCCCTCCGGTAGCAATCCTTCAAAGGCAGTAACCACCGCATGATTGAGATAGTTACTTCTGATGAACCGATTGTTCACAAACAAAAATTGTTCGCCTCGGGTTTTCTTTGCGGACTCAGGTCTACCAATGTATCCGGAAACTTTTACCAGGTCCGTCTCCTCCTGACAGGCGGCCAATTGCTGTTGATAGGATTTTCCAAACAATCCAACAATCCGCTGGCTTAATTTTCCGGGTCTCAAATCATACAGCACCTGGTCCCCATGCAGGATACTCATCGTTTTTTCCGGATAGGCTAAAGCCAGACGCTGAAACTCGTCCAGAATATGCTTCATCTCCACCGGATTTGATTTAAGAAAATTTCTCCTGGCGGGAATGTTGTAAAATAAATTCTTTACGCTAATACTGGTGCCTCCTTCGGTAGCTACTTGCTCTTGCTTCTTTACCTGTGATCCTTCAATCATCAACAATGTTCCTAACTCCTTAGCCGATAACCTGGTTTTCATTTCCACATGGGCAATGGCAG
>CAYTBO010000161.1:0-3211 GCA_964436055.1 uncultured Ohtaekwangia sp. | reverse complement strand
TTGTCTTCGGGATCATTGTGCATACCAGGGTCGCCGGGGTCGCCAGGAGGCAAGCCAGGGCCGGGAGGAGGTGTAGGACCTCCACCTGTTGGCCCGTAAACCCGTTTCACTTTGCCGGTGACATCGTACACCACAAATTTGTCTTCCCCATCTACCCGCTCCTCGCCTATCATCTGGCCTATGTTGTTGTAGGTGTAGGCGTTGGTATAGCCGCTTACACTTTCCAATTTGTTGGTGTTTGCTGTATAGGTATAGTTGAAGTTGTGTACACGTGAAGCATTGCCATCGTAACGTCTCAGTGATTGAATATTTCCGTTTGGATCATATGCAAGACCAGTCACCCTGTATTCATTTCCGCCGGCAGTAAAGGTGTTAAGCGTGTAGTTAGGCACAGCCCACTGTGCTTGCTTCAGTTGATATTTATCATCGTATTCGTAGAGATACATGCCTTTGTAGTCTTCTTCATCCACGGCATAGGCTTTTTCAGTTTGCCAACGCATAGAAGTGATGGTGCCGTTGAAGAGGCGGTCGGTACGATATGCCAATCCATTTTCACGGTCGGTAGTGACTACCTTTATTGGCTCTGATGTAAGAGTGATTCCCGTTACCAATATATTGGTCATTCTGTATCGGTAGTTACCTGCCTGGCTCAGTTGGAAATCGGATAACACAAGTGAATTTTGAGTTGCGTCACCATTCTGTGCGTTGATGTTTGTCCATGATGAAGATTCATTGATCTGATATTCCCAGGTGACTACACCATATTGCCCACGACCGATAGGATTGATGACGAGGGAATTTCCTTCTGGCACATGAATCTGATCTGTTTCAATAATACTTGCTTGTGGGTTATACGCGAAAGCTAAAATATTTGAAGATTTAACAGGTTCCAGATGGGTGTAGTTCAAATTATTGTTTTCCACTCGAAGGTTAAGATTTGCTCTGTTTGAGTAGACACCAAAGTTAGGAATCGAACTGATTTTATTTCCTGGAGCCTGAATTGAAATAAGTCCAGGAATGGAAAGGATTTCGTTAGGGAGAGATGTGAACTGGTTGTTGTCAATTTGTAGGGTCTTCAACGCGCTCCAGTTCGATACCCATAAAGGTATTTCACCTTCAAGTTGGTTTCCAATAACAGAGAAGGTTATTAATTTAGTAAGGTTCTGGAAAGAGTCAGGTAGCGTGCCTACCAATAAATTGTGATTGGCAAACAAGTATTTGAGGTTGGTGAGATTTCCCCATGAAGACGGGAATTCCCCTTCAAACTGATTGAATTGAAAATAAAGGTCCGTCAAGCTGGTAAGGTTTCCAATTTCCGCTGGAAGACTACCATTAAACTGATTATTTTGAATGGTTAAGTCTGTAAGACTCGTCAGGTTTCCAATTGTTGATGGAAGTGGCCCGCTGAAATTATTCTCCTCCAATTTTAAGCTCTTCAGGTTATACAGATTTCCAATAGTTGTTGGAACGATTCCATTCAATTGGTTGCTATAGAGTCGGAGATTCACCAGACTGCTTAAATCCCCAATTGCCTGAGGCAGGTTACCTGTTAATTGATTGCGTGAGATATCAAGATATCTAAGATTTGATAAGTTGCCGATTGACTCCGAAAGGTTACCATTAAAATTATTGGAATGAATAGTTAAATTTTCAAGCAGAGGCAAATTATATATCCAAGCTGGAAGAGGGCCTGCATCAAGGTTCGTATTTGCAAATCTTAACTCCTTAAGGTTTGAAAGTGCACTTAGGTTAGGCATTACTCCAGTTATCGGGTTAGCGTTTAAATTAAGGATTTCGAGATTGGTGAGTTGACTCAATTCTGATGGGACATTTCCTGAAAATTGGTTTCCCGTAAGTTCTAATTCTTTAAGTGCACTCAAAGCACCAAGTTCTATTGGAATAGAACCGCTAAATTGGTTACCAGTCAAACGTAAGTACACCAAACTGCTCAAATTACCAAAAGATGGAGGAACAGTCCCACTGAGGGAATTATCCTGTAAATATAAATTTTGAAGATTTTGAATATCTCCAAGCGAGGACGGCAGATTACCCGATAAATTATTCTGTTGAAGTTGTAGATTAGTGAGTTGAGTCAGTTGTCCAATACTGAAAGGTAAGGTTCCAGTTAGATTTGCATTGTTAATTATTATTTTGGAAATATCACCGTTAGTGACTGTAATACCTTGCCAATTGGCAAACTCGGCACTAATTTCTGACAACGGCCAATTTCCAGCTACAGGCCATCCATTTTTCTTCGTCCAGTTCTGCCCTGCCGTTGATTCAAACAAATCTTTCAACACATTGTATTCAATCTGGTCAGGAACAAGCCCTTCATCCGTGGGCACCCATATGATACTCAATTAAATACAATAGTGAGTACTGATCCGGTTTGATCCCCAGGTAAGCATTCTTCAAACCTTCGGCAGTAATTAGTTTTTCATCAGCCAGCAAGTTTCTATAATGCTCAAATATTTTTGCTTCAACTTGTTTAATGTAGCTATTAAGAGAACGCGCCTCCTCGCTGTTTCCTTTCACCAGTCCAGTATCCCAGTTTTTTTCTGCTACGCTCCTTTTGATGGAAAACTCTACTCTGGTACTGTTAACAGTTACCCTACAGTAGATAGGTGTTAGTCCCTTCCGAGTCCGTGATGTACGCAGGATAAACGTGGTACTAAATGTTGTTTGCATTGCTTTGCTGTTTTCTGTTCACCTTTTTTTCAAAAATTGTGAGCTCATTGAAAACAAATGCAGCCAAAACAAATCAACACAAATGATTGCAAATCAAATACTTATGTCGATTTAGTGAACAGAATACAATTCTAAAACTGTTCACCGGATTGTTCACCAGAGTTATGTGTTTATGTGCATATTTTGGAGAGTTTGATAAATGAAAAACCCCCTACACATAACGTATAGAGGGTTTTGACTTTGCTTGGTGGTCAAGCTGTCGGGGCGGCAGGATTCGAACCTGCGGCCCCCTGGTCCCAAACCAGGTGCGCTACCGGACTGCGCTACGCCCCGAAACTTTCTGTCTTTTTTTTGACTGAGAACTTGCACTCAGTTATATCTGTAATCCAGCTGGACTCTCCTGTCTGCCGATAGGCAGGGAACCCCGAACCCTCTTTACGTTTCACACATCTGTGATCCGGCAGGGAATCGAACCCCGAACCGTCAGCTTAGAAGGCTGATGCTCTATCCAGTTGAGCTACCG
>CAYTBO010000160.1:0-3322 GCA_964436055.1 uncultured Ohtaekwangia sp. | reverse complement strand
GTTTTTTGTCCAATTTCTTTATAACACAATTCTTTCAGGTAAAACAATTTAACGCAGTCCTTTTGTTCTTCATTCAGTTGCTCAATACATTTTTCGAGCTTTGTGAGATCCTGTTCTTTACTGCTGTCTTCTTCCAGATGCAATATCAGTTCACTTTCCATAAAACCATCCTTGATTTCTTCATTTCTAACTCCCTTTTGAGCACGCAATTTCATCAAACAATGATTCCGGCTGGTGACATAGAGCCAGCTTTTGAATGATTGAATGCTGTGTTCTGACAGGCTAACGGGCAATTTTTCAAAAATTTGCATAACAGCATCTTTAGCCTCATCGCGGTCTTTCAGGTACTTCAGGCAGACACCATAGACAAGGGCACTGTAGCGGCTAAAAAGTTCACCCAAAACTCTTAAATCCCGGCTAGCTCGATATGCATCGATAAGCGCCTCATCGGTCTTGTTGGAATCCTTTTGGGTCAGGAACATCGCTCAAGATAAATAAAATCAAAATTTTTTGTGGAATCAGCGCTGGCCTTGCATCTCAGAGACGAATCAAACATCAGAAATCATGCAAAAGTCAATTTTAATTATCATCGGCATTTTTGTTGTCAGCCTGAGCTTAGCCTTTGGACAAATCAGGGTAATTAACGGAATCGTTACAGCAAATGATGGCAATCCATTAAAAGGAGTCAGCATTGGGCTTAAAGGAACGGATATTCAGGCATTCAGCGATCGACAGGGTAAGTATTTTATTGAAGTTCCCGCCAGGGGCGGAATACTGGTGTATTCAATGAAAGGATTTCAGCGTACCGAAAGACTTATCTCCAGCTCAAATACCATTGATGTAGTGCTTCAATCCGATCAAAAACCAATTGCTGAGTTGAAAGAGGATGAATTGCGGATATCAGGCCCTTATAAAAAGTATAAGATGGCTGAATCAGTCTCTGGCACCATGCCTCAAACCTATTATCATCAGGATTATCAGCAACCAGCCTGGAATACGGAGGAATATGATGCCATCCATGAAAATATTTTTCTTGGGGCACTTCAAAATCCATTATCTACGTTTTCCATTGATGTGGATGCAGCTTCCTACAGTAACGTTCGCAGATTTATTAACAATGGACAAAGGCCACCAAAAGATGCGGTACGGATTGAGGAAATGATCAACTACTTCAGCTATGATTACAAGCAACCTCGCAATCAGGAGCCATTTGCAATCTACACTGAGATATCCGAAGCTCCTTGGAACAAGATGCATAAGTTGGTTCATATCGGGTTGCAAGGAAAAAATATTCCAACTGAAAATCTACCGGCATCCAATTTGGTATTCCTAATTGACGTATCCGGTTCCATGAGTCAACCCAACAAACTTCCTTTGCTCAAAGCCTCTTTCAAATTATTAGTAAATCAATTGAGATCGCAGGATAAGGTAGCGATTGTTGTTTATGCGGGTGCTGCTGGTCAGGTTCTGCCTCCTACTTCCGGTGCATGCAAAGAACAAATTATTGAAGTCCTGGATAAGTTGGAAGCAGGCGGATCAACAGCGGGTGGAGCGGGTATTCAGCTGGCCTATAAAATTGCAAAAGAAAACTTTCAGTCAAATGGAAACAACAGGGTGATCATTGCAACAGATGGAGATTTTAATGTGGGCGAATCAAGTAATGCATCTATGGAACGCCTGATAGAGCAGAAAAGGAGCGATGGGATTTTCTTGACTGTATTGGGATTTGGAATGGGTAATTATAAGGATTCCAAAATGGAAATATTGGCCGACAAAGGAAATGGTAACTATGCTTACATTGACAATATTCTTGAGGCACAAAAAGTACTGGTCAATGAATTTGGAGGAACCTTGTTTACCATTGCCAAAGACGTAAAGCTTCAGATTGAATTCAATCCAGTCAAGGTGAAAGCCTACCGATTAATTGGGTATGAAAATCGGGTTTTGAGAAATGAAGATTTTAATAATGATAAGAAAGACGCAGGTGATCTTGGGTCAGGTCATACCGTCACCGCACTGTATGAAATAATTCCAGTTGGCGTTGAAAGTGAATTTTACACCGTTGATAAGCTAAAATACCAACATACGGAGATGAATGCTGTTGCAACTGATACGAAGGAGTTGATGACCATAAAGTTTCGCTATAAGAGTCCAGATCAGGAGACGAGCAAGTTGATTGTACATGAGCTCACAGATAAAGAGGTAGCATTGAAGAATGCCTCATATAATTTTAAATGGTCTGCAGCTGTGGCGGGTTTTGGCATGATGCTTCGAGAGTCAGAATTTGTTGGCGATTTTGGTTTGGATGAGTTGATTAAATTGGCGGAAGAATCCAAGGGTGAGGATAAGGAAGGATATCGGCTGGAATTCATTAACCTGTTAAAAACACAATCTGTGCTAGCTAAGCGTTAAAAATGATGAAAAATGAGTCTCATAAGCCCTTTTAACAGGGCTTTTGAGGTTTGTACTTGTTTCATGTTGAATCAAACAAGACCTTTGTAGTATCATAGCTAGAGTATGGGAAATACGATAAGTGCTGTCATCATTACTTTCAATGAAGAATCTAATATCGGGCGATGTATTGACTCATTAAAGCCCATTGCCGATGAAATCGTTGTAGTGGATTGCTACTCCACTGATTATACCAAAGAAATTTGTTTGTCTAGGGGAATTTCATTTTATCAAAATGAGTTTTTAGGGTTTGCTAATCAAAAAAACTATGCGGCTTCCTTAGCTACCCGCGACTACATTATTTCTTTGGATGCTGATGAATATTTGTCGCCTGAATTAACTACCTCAATCTTAGAAGCCAAGAAGGATTTGAAATATGATGGCTACACCATGAACCGTCTTTCAAGCTATGCCGGGGAATGGATTCGCACCTGTGGTTGGTATCCTGATACGAAGTTGAGATTATGGAGAAAAGGAAGAGGTGTATGGCAAGGTCAGGGAATTCATGAGCGGGTAGAAATTGAAGGGAAATATTCAGAAAAACATCTTCAAGGTGATTTGCTTCACCATGCATATGACAATATTTCTCAGTTTCTGGAAAAGATTCAACGATACTCGGATATCTATGCCAAAGAACATCGATACAAGGTAGAGTCTTCGGGCCTTAAAATTTTTTACAAAACCACTTTCGCATTCATCAAAAGTTTCTTTCTTAAAAAAGGAATTATGGATGGATATAAAGGATTATTGATTTCCGTCTGCAATGCGAATTTTGTATTTTATAAGTATTCAAAATTGCGGGAGGGAAATCGTCAGCTAAGCACCAGCTTAATAATATCAACATATAATAGAGAAGATGCTCTGGAGATGG
>CAYTBO010000159.1:0-3372 GCA_964436055.1 uncultured Ohtaekwangia sp. | reverse complement strand
GGTGAGGTAGTCAAACTTATTTCCATGAATAACATCCAAAGTGAATTGGATGAAAAGGAAATGGAAGCCTGGCAGAATCTCGTCAAGGTTTTGACTCACGAAATCATGAACTCGGTAACGCCCATTTCTTCCCTTGCCAGTATAGTAGAAAATGAATTAAAAGATCGCATGGATCAGCCCATAGCTACCTTCAACAAAGAAGAAATGGAAGACATGCACTTATCTGTGCAAACCATCAGCAAGCGAAGCGCGGGGTTAATCCGATTTGTCAGAGAATTTAGAAATTTATCTCAAACCCCACAGCCAAACCTATCGCTGGTTAAGGTAAAAAATATGCTGGGTGAGATGGCTATTCTACAAAAGAAGGAACTCAGTGACAACAACATTACTATTTCCTTATCGATTGAGCCTGAGGATATGACCATCAGCGTTGACAAAAATATGATCGAGCAGGTATTGATTAATCTGATAAAAAATGCCATGCAGGCTTTTTCTGAGCAGACAGAAAAGCACATTGAGTTAAAGGCCTATTTGGACGAAAAAACCCGGCCTGTCATTATTGTTAAAGACAATGGTGATGGTATCGACCCGGAAGCGTTGGAACGCATATTTGTACCCTTCTTTTCCACCAAAAAAACGGGTTCTGGAATTGGACTGAGTTTATCTAAACAAATCATGCGACAGCATGAAGGAAGGATAACGGTAAAGTCAAAACTGGGGGAGGGGACAGAGTTTATACTAAGGTTTTGATCATCGCAAATCCGCTATTATTTTCTAGCTTTGCATGCGAATAAGAACAATAGCTATGCCAGACATTCAGAAGAAGGTCACTTCCATATTAATCGAAAAGCTTGGAATCCCGGAGTCAGAAATAACACCCGATGCAAATTTTGTAAAAGACCTGGGTATTGATTCGTTGGATTATGCTGAGTTGGTCATGGATTTTGAGCAAACCTTTGACATTAAAATTCCCGATGACGATGCTGAGAAACTTCAAACCATCAGCCAGGCCGTAAAATACATTGAATCAAAAATTTCCGCTTCTTAGGCTAACTCGAAATAACTACCTAACCTTTTCATTCCTATTGCATGTGTATGTAAAAATGGCTCTCCTTGTTCCGGCACATCCATGGGTGAAAAAAACCATCCGTTTTTTTCAGGATTCCAAAAAACTAAAAACTTTTCTGAATAGATCAGGAGTACATCCATATCATAAATCTCCTCCTGTTCTTTATCTAACAGTCCGGTAAACTGCAACAGAATATGATCCTTTCGAAAGAGCTCACCTTTATTACAGTCAATACTATTCAGTCTCATCAACAGTTTTTCCGCGCTATTCCATGCCTTAAATTTTATTTTTCTTGGAGTAAAATGATTCATCGGTTGAAGTATCAATTGATCATATCGCAATCTTTGGCTTAAGGCTAATAGTTTACAACAACCTTCGTTCCCGGTTTGGGCATAATAAAGTAGTCATTGGCTTTTCCCAGCTCATCAATTCGTTTTCTGAATTTCCTTGGATTGGTTCTACGCACCAACCGCTGATCATTAAAAGACTTAGGTGTGCGAAAAAAATCTTCCCAGTGCACCAGCATTAGTTTTTTGGGCTGAATATGATTGACCAGTGCTTTTGGATAGTCTTTGACATTCATACCGGAAGCGTAACATATAATGGCCAGGTCAACATTTTTTTTATCCAATTCAGATTGGGGAGGAAATCCGTCAGGATACAGGCTCGCTGAAGTTTGTACAAAAACACGCAATGTATCGGTGTCTACAAAGTCAATCAGAAAAGAATAGGTATCTCCAGTAGTCCATTTAAGAGCCTTTGTTTTACTGTTGGAATAAATCAGGTTTTCATCAAAATGATCTTCATCCAACGGTTTATCCATGTATAGCTTCTTTTTTGTGTGTGGTGCATGACTGGAAAGAATCGGGAGAAATCTAATGCGCTTAGAAACTTCAATCCAATCAAAGGATTGATCGCTGGGGACAGTCGGATTAAATACCTGTGAATCTTTTAAGTCCACCATGCTGGTTCCTTCATTGGCAAAATGCTTCATCATTTTTGGAAAATACGCATTTCCATATACAGCCTTCAAATTTAGAAAGTATCGGTCTTCGAGCATCATGGGCAGGTCCATCATATGATCGTAGTGCGTATGTGATACCAACCCGGTATTTACAACAGCCGGGGATAAAAAATATTCAAAATTCGTCTTCCATGTATTATACTTAATTGGATGGCTTTTAATTCGCCCTAACAGCTTAAGTAATTTCTGGTTGGATAAGAACGGATCGGTAAGAATTGCCTCACCATTTTGCTCCAACACCAAATTACCACAACCCAGGTACACAATATTTACTTTATGCTTGCCGGTTGGAGCAACCGGAAACACCGCTTCGCTTTTTTCAGGAATTATCTCCGGATAAAATTTAGTAACGTAATGGGTACATGAACTCAATATGGCAATAAAAGAAAGACAATAAATCAAATTGTGCATTTCAAAACCAGACGAACAAAACATACTGTTTGGATTTCTTATGATCGATTTATTTTAGAGTTTCAAATAAAGTATCAACGTAATAAACATACTTTCTGCTTAAGTAACACATCGAGGTTATAGGCTGCAAATCAATATATACATTAACCTATAGTTTTTAATTACGTGCTGTTTAAAATGTTTTACATCTTGCAGTGTTTCAACTACAACCGATGAATTGATTCGCTTCAGCAGTCGCTGAGCTGCTAATTGAGCATTTTGGGTTGATCTTAGGATCAGCTAAATCCTCAAAAATCTCTTCAACTAGTGCAGAGATTGATTTGCCACTTTTTCTGGAATACATTTTGGCTTTTGTCATTACACTTTTTTTAACCTTCAACAGTAATTTTGTTTTCATTTAACACATGTTATTGCGAAGATACATGTATTCAATTTTAATGAAAACCATTCCAAACCTAAGTAGCCTATTAAATTTCCTTAATTTCACGCCTTCATCACCAAAAGTCGATCAACTTGTCATTCAATCCCCTCACCATCGATCTCCCCATCACCGAAGTAATTGGTGAAGTGAAAGGAATTTTAGAAAGGGAAAACACGCTTATTGTAAATGCGCCTCCCGGAGCCGGGAAAAGTACATTGCTCCCGCTTGCCCTTATGGATGAGCCCTGGTTGCAGGGCAAGAAAATAATTATGCTGGAACCACGAAGATTGGCAGCTAGAACCATCGCTATGCGTATGGCTTCCTTGCTGAATGAGGAAGTAGGCGAAAAGGTTGGCTATCGCATTCGCTTCGAAAACAGAATTGGAAACCATACTCAAATTGAAGTAGTCACCGAAGGCATCCTTACCCGAATGCTTCATTCGGATA
>CAYTBO010000158.1:0-3406 GCA_964436055.1 uncultured Ohtaekwangia sp. | reverse complement strand
ATTTCGCTGTTTTCTTCAACTCCAAAGGAATCTCCTCCCCAAATGCGGGGTGGAACAGAAGTACATAAGGTGGCATTGCTAACACCCGGAACACCCAATGCGGCATGCGTAATGCTTTCACCGCTTTTGAGCGCTTCAACATGCCGGAGCACCAACAGGTTCTCACGGTTAAACCCGATGTCTTTGTCGGCAACAAATTTCAGTTGTTGAAATGCAACGGCTGTACAGATAATCAATATGATAGAAACACTAAATTGAAAAACAACCAACCCGTTGCGAAATGCTTTTCCTTCGCGTCCTACTTTTACTTTTCCCTTCATAGCTTCCACCGGGTGGAACGTGCTTAAAAAAATGGCCGGGTAACTACCGGATACCAGGGCCATCAGCAAGATAAGGCCCGCAGTCACCAGTATCAGGTTACCATCCAAAAGGTTTAGTTGAAGCGACCTTTCCGTGATCAGATTGAACCCTGGAAGAAACACTTGCACCAAGCCAATTCCAGCGATCAGTGCAATAAGGCAGAAGACACAGGCTTCCAGGAAGTATCCCAGGCCTAACTCTTTTTTGCCAAGCCCTAGGATTTTTCTAACTCCGGCTTCCTTGAGCCTGCGTGTAAATTGCGCGGTCGACAGGTTCATAAAATTAACGCAGGATAGGAGTATAATAAAAACAGCAACGCCCATGAAGGAGTATATTACGGTGCGGTTGCCGGAATTGCTCAACCTGTTAATCACTTCTTCATCAGGCAGGTGAATGCTCGTCATGGGCTGTAGAAACAATTCCCACTTTTTGCCGGAAGCGATGTATTCATCCCATGTTGTATTGAAAGCGTTCTTCAATGTCTGTACCGCATGCTTCTGCGGAATTTTTTCAAGTTTGGCGCGCACCTCGTTAATATCGATAATTGGGCTAAGTTTTATGTATGTTTCCAGTTGTGTCCATACCCAGCTCCAGGTTCTTAACACGGCTGGAAAACTCTTCATGGAAATGAGTACATCAAACCGGATGTATGAATTGTTGGGCGTATCTTCAGTAAGGCCTGTTACCTCATATGTTTTTTGTTCACCGTCAGGGCCCTCTATGCGCACCAGCTTTCCCATCGGATCCTCATCGCCAAAATATTTTTTTGCGGTGGATATGGTCATCACTACATTGTTGGCCTGCTCAAACACCGACTCTATGTTTCCTTTGATCAACGGAAAGTTAAACACCCGGAAAAAATTGGAGTCGGCTGCCAGCACACGGGTTTCTTCGAATGTAATCACATCATTATTTTCTGCTGCGTATGAAATAAAGAAATTACCAGTAGTATGAATGCTGGTGATCAACTCGATCTCCGGCAACTCTTCCTTCAAGGCGTAGGCCACACCCGGCCCTGTTGAGGCAAATTGGCTGTTGTTATTTTCTCCCCAGATGAATGTTTGATTTACCCTATAAATGCGATCCACATCATGATGAAACCAATCGTAACTGAATTCATGTTCAACATAAATGTAGATAAGAAGGGCAGCGGCAATACTTACCGTAAGGCCCAGCAGGTTAATGAAAGAGAATAGCTTTTGGCGTTTCAGGTTGCGGATGAAGAGGAGAAGCGTGTACTTAAGCATGGCCACAGGAATTGGTTTGCCGAGTATATTGCCAAATCTATACCAAGCCTTAATCAGGCTGTATAGGCAGGTTTCGAGCGTCCAACTGTTCGCTGATGTAATGAGGTGTTCGGATATGGGATGCTAGTAGACGAATGTACCTTGATCCGTTTTCAAAGAGACTTTCTTCGAGCTAGCTGCTTCTACCCTACAAGTTAATGCGCGTTTGCAACGCGTGCAAAACAGTACAAGTCAGTAGTAATGTAAATGTGAATAGTAATGTCTGAGAAATATAAATTTGATGATCCTGAAGGAATGTATTTTGCAACGATGACAGTCGTGAATTGGATTGATCTATTTACCAGACTAGCGCTTAAACAAGTAATAATAGAATCATTACAATATTGCCAGCGAGAAAAGGGATTGGTAATTCATGCTATCTTCACCTAATCATTAGTTCGGTCGGTGAGTCGCTATCCGAGATTATGCGTGATTTCAAAAAGTTTACTGCCAAAAGGCTCATAGCTGAACTCAGTGAGATCAACGAAAGTCGAAAAGAGTGGTTGCTAAGGATGCTTGCCGAAGCAGGGAGGGACTTAAAGCAAATCAGAAATTACAAAATTAGCCAAGATGGCAACCATCCTGAAATATTACTCACACCAGCTTTTATGGATCAAAAGCTGGATTACCTTCATGACAATCCTGTGATAGCTGGGATAGTTGATCAAAGTTGGGAATACAAGCATAGCTCAGTAAGGGACTATTCTACTGAAGGTAATAAAGGTTTGTTGAAAGTTGAATTTATTAGCTAAGTGCTATTATGATGCAAGGGTGCCAAAATATGGAAAAGGATCCACGCACGCATTGCAAACGCGCGCTAATAAGGACCCTGAACTGATTAGAAATTCCCCGCGTTGAGTGTGTCAACACTTAGTCATCAACAGTAACTTGACCATAATAAAGTGAATTAAAAAATAGCATAAATGTGCCACGTGTTTGAGCACGATTCTGAGGGCGGAATGCGAATAAAACAATTTTGCCTTTGCCATATTTCGCTTCAACCAGAACCGGCTTATTCCGCAAAACATGATCTCCTATCAGCCAGCCACTCCTAAATGGATTTCTGTCTGGGTAATTGGCAATAACTTTTATTTTATTTCGAGGTAGATAATTATTTTCAATCGATAGTTCTTGATCATTTAGAAATTCCAGCACAGGACTACCATACGATAACATATCGACATCTTTCTTCTTGCCCATTCCAAACGTCAAAGGATGAGTATTATCCAATTCAATTTGAAGAATAGCGCTTGGTAGGTAGAATTCTGTAGACGGATAATCCTTAGAAACATCTTTTAGTGGCAGATTAAAATGCTTTATTGCTAACTCACTAGCAGTATTTAAGGTAACCAATGTGCCACCGTTCTGAACGAATTTGCGCAAAGCATTTAGCCCGGATTCAGCTATGCCTCCAGCATACTTTTCGGGAACAGACCCTGTTTTGTGGCCATTCACTATGCTATTAGCGTCTTGATGTGTTAATACAATTACATCAAATTCAGATTTTAAATTACCATTTTGAATATCTTTATTGTGCAGTGTTTTATACGGAAATCCCCATTGTTCAAATATCCATCTTGTCCATCCCTCATCCATGTTGGCTGTCCATGGTTGATAGAGTCCAAGCTTTAGTGGTTTAAGCGGCATTAAATCTACAGCTGGATTTCCGGTATCTATTTCCAGATTATTATCATCCGCCAAATTTTCCATTATTTTATTAATACCCTTACCTGAAGCTATAATTGTTCCTTTTGGATACT
>CAYTBO010000157.1:0-3428 GCA_964436055.1 uncultured Ohtaekwangia sp. | reverse complement strand
TAGCAGGTTGTCCAATGTTAGTTGACTACTCTGTCCGGCCGCATTGCCAGCAACGTTTGTGTTTCTGCAGTGGTGCCTTCTCGAAGCCGCGTCCTGTCCCACGAAACTAAACGTTGAACGAAGATAAAACTTAAAACTAACTCGTCACGGCACCATTGCAGAAACATTTTGTTGGCAGTAGTAGGGCCTTCTACTCACTTCATTCGTAGTCGTGTCTTTCGTCCCCGTTAAGTTACATCACTCTTCATTAGTCAGTCGTGCGGTGGGGCATTTTTCATTTACAACTTTCTCCACCTACACTGCACTGAGCACACTCTTTGGCTGGCTTTGGATGCGGGTCGGAAGTGCGGCTTGCCAAAGTGTGTGCGATTTAGTTGTGTTGCACATTTTCAATATCTATTCGCTCTTTAACGTGTCAACCGGGTTTGTAAGAGCAGCTTTTGCTATTTGAGTAAATACCGAAGCAAATGAAAAAAGAGAAACCATACAGATAGGAATAACAAACATCCAAGTATTCAATGGAGCGCGGTAAGCAAAATTCTCTAACCAATTGTCAAACACAAAAATTGCTAGGGGTATCCCGATTACAAATGCAATTACTATTAGCTTAAAGAACTCTTTAGAAAATAGAATCACGATACTACTAAGAGAGGCTCCCAATACCTTTCTGATTCCTATTTCTTTCATTCGTACCATCACTGAATAAGAGACTAGTCCAAATAGCCCAAGGCAGCCAATCAAAATTGAGAAGGCGGAAAATATTATGAATACTTTACTGAATCTCTCTTCTTCCTGATAATGATTGTTAACGTCTTCATTTAAAAATGAATACAGAAACGGGCTACCAGTATACGAAGCCCTCCAAAGCGTGTTTATTCTAGCAATGGTTTGGTTAAGATTAGCGTATGAATTGCCGGATAGGCGAATTGAAATGTAGTTCGTATTAGCCACTCTGCAACGCATTATGATTGGTTCAAAGTTTTCTTTCAACGATTTATGATGGTAGTTTTCAACCACCCCAATTACCTCCTTGTTATTACCTTGAAAGCTTATTTTCTTACCTATTATTTCACTTGGATTTGAATATCCTAGTAGCTCTGATGCCTTTCTGTTTATAACAATGACATCGTCAGGTGCGTCACCGATTAGCTGGATGTCAGTCATAATTCTGTCCTTAGAAAAGAAAGTGCCAGCAGCCAGTTTTATTTTGAAGACATCTAGAAAATCTTGATCTACTCGGAATACGGCAAAAGATTTATTGTACGAATCGTCCTGCCCAACCATTTTAACTGGCCCATTCATATCCAGGTCGTTGCTCAATTTACCCGGTAACGAAGAGGAAATCGTCACGTTTTCAATTTCCGGGTATTTGGCAATTTCATTTTTAAACTGACGGTAACGATTTAAAAATTCAATCTCACTGTTAATGATGCGAGGAGAATTTACAACCAATGTCTGGTCATGATTAAAACCCAGTTCCCTAGACTTGAGAAAGTTGAGTTGATTGTAGATTATGATCGTTCCCATAATTAAACCAATGGACACGATGAATTGAAAAACAACAAGCGACTGACGCAGTATAGACTTTCCTTTTGCTATACTGTGTGTTCCTGATTTAAAAACGTCAATGGGTTTGAATGTCGATAAAATAAATGCTGGATAAATACCAGATATAAAACTACCGAACACATAAAGTACTCCCACTGAAAAAAGAAATGAAGAGTCGGTGAATAAGGAAAACACGAGTGGTTTTCCAAGAAGGCTCCCCACCAATGGAATAGTTGTTTGAATAAGTATCAATGAGATGAGAACAGCAATAAAATTCATCAGAAAAGCCTCCAATAATAATTGAGTCATGACTTCCCCGCGAGTAGCTCCATTCACCTTTCTGACACCTACTTCCTTTGCTCTATTCTCTGATCGGGCAGTAGATAAGTTTACGTAGTTTACCCATGCAATTATTAGAATAACAAGAGCAATAATAGAAAGGAAATAAACGCTCTGCGAACTTCCGTTGGCCTCCAACTCATAGGCAACATTAGAATGTAAATGAATATCTTCAATGGGTTGTAAGATCATTCTGTCTTTTGAATCCTTTCCTTTATACTTAAGAATGAATGAACCAAGCTTCGATTCAAGTGAGGTATAGTCCACACCCGGGTTTAATTTTATGTAAGTGTAAAAGTCATTCCATCCCCACTCTTTTGATGGATCATTTATCTGAATGAAGGTGGTAAAGGAGATAAGTGCATTAAATTTTAAATGCGAATTGGCAGGAGTGTCTTCCATTATACCTGTAATGGTATATGATTCTTTGTTGTTAACGAGAATTAACTGGCCTACCGGATTTTCTTTCCAATCTGATTTTGAACCAAAGTATTTTTCAGCCACAGACACGGATAAAACAATCGATCTTGGTTCACGCAAAGCTGTCTTAGCATCTCCAGCGAGCAGTTTATAGCCGAAGAAATTAAAGAAAGTGGAGTCAACGTAGTAAACCTTCTTTTCCTCAAAAACCTTTTCTTTATGGTTTAGCACTAATCCAAAATATTCAGGTGTAATTCGAACATATTCAGCTACCTCCGGAAAATCATTTTTTAGTGCGGGTGCTGTGGGTGCAAAGTTGGCAGCATCCCAACTAACCTGTCCAGCAGATTCCTGCCCAAGAATAACACGGTGGATGTCACAGCTTTTTGGATGGAACCGGTCATAGCTTTTCTCGAAGTTCACATACTCAAGAATAATAAGGCAAACTGAGAGTCCAACAGAAAGTCCAAGGATGTTAATGAGTGAGTAGGTCTTGCTCCTGATTAAGTTCCTGTAAATGATTTTGAAGTAGTTGGCTATCATTTGATTTATTTTTAGGAGCTAGATTGCAAATACGTTACCAATTTAACGCTTTAATCATAACCATTGAAATCAAGGTTTATTCGAGCATTTCGATATCAAAAGCATTTCAACATCGGACATTGTCGTTCGTTATCGGTCATAGTTGAGGGCTGGATTGGCTCTTGCCATAGCTTGGGTGTCGTGGTGGGTTTGCGCGGCTATAGCATGTGCCAAAAGCGCGGCAAGTCGAAGCACAATCTTCTTAAAAATGCGGAGGGTCGGCTGCATTAATTTTTAGCCTGTCCCACGTTTTAATTTTTCAATGTCTAAGTTTTCTGCGAAGCCATTCAATTGTCCCCGTGGGAAATCTTTGTTAGTAGAGTGTCGCCCATTAGATGACTAAATTGTCCGGGCCCTATTACTGCCAACGTTTGGCTTTGAAATGTAGCGGCTAGTGAAACAAGTCTTTGTCCAACGTTATAGTGCGAATTTAGCAGTTTACATATAACCGAACAGGCGTCAACCGCTATATTTTCAAAGCTGGTGTTGCCAGCTGTAGCGCTTACAACACAATTCCACTTTTTATCTTCGTCAATTGG
>CAYTBO010000156.1:0-3634 GCA_964436055.1 uncultured Ohtaekwangia sp. | reverse complement strand
GGCAGAAAAAGGATTCTACGATGGCCTTACATTCCATCGCGTGATTCCCAATTTTGTTGTTCAGGGCGGTTGTCCCAATGGCATTGGAAATGGCGGCCCAGGATACACGATCGATTGTGAACTTACAGGTGAGAATCAATATCACGACAAAGGTGCACTGTCTATGGCCCATGCTGGTCGCAATTCAGGTGGATCACAATTCTTTATTTGTCACAGCAGAGAAAACACAAAACACCTGGACCGTAACCATACGGTTTTTGGAAAGGTATATGATGGATTGGATATCATCGATCAGATCCGTCAGGATGATGTGATGGAAAAGGTGGTGATTGTGGAAGAATTGTAAGGATGCCTGGTTTTGGATACTGGATGCTGGATTGATGATACTAACTCAACTTCAAAATCCGGCTTGTCCTCTCCCGGGTTGCCTTGATCATGGTTTCATCACTACTCAGGTTTTTTTTGAATGAAGGTACCATTTCTTCAAGCCTGGCTTTACCTGCGGAGGAGTAAAATTCTTTTGGAAAGCATTTGATAATCATTTCCAGCATTACCGCTACAGCCGTTGACGCACCCGGTGATGCACCCAGCAGTGCTGCCACCGTGCCATCCTGAGAAACTACCATCTCTGTACCGAATTCCAAAATACCTCGCTTGGCCTTATCTTTCTTAATAACCTGCACGCGCTGGCCGGCTTCCAGCAATTCCCAGTCATCTTGTTTGGTAAAAGGTACATATTCTCTTAATGCTGCATGCCGGTCTTCCGGAGTTTGACGCACCTGTTCAATCAGGTAACGGGTTAGCGGAATGTTTTTTATTCCCGCAAAGATCATCGGTATGGCATTGTCTATCTTAATCGACTTGGGTAAATCCATTAACGAACCATTCTTCAAGAATTTGGTAGAAAATCCTGCAAACGGGCCAAAGAGCAATTCCTTTTTACCGTTGATCCAACGTGAATCAATATGCGGTACGGACATGGGAGGCGCTCCTACAGATGCTTTCCCATATACTTTTGCATTGTGTTTGGCTATCAGCTCTTCGTTTTTGCAGCGAAGCCAGAGTCCGCTTACCGGAAATCCTCCATATCCATTTCGCTCCTTTATTTCCGCTCTCTTCAGGAGGTGTAATGTGGCTCCACCCGCCCCAATGAAAACAAATTTACTGTTAACGATTTCCCGCTCGCCATTAAGAAGATTCTTTGTAAATACATCCCACCCACCTTTACCATCGGGGTCAAGGTCCAGCGCTTCAATGTTGTAGTGAATCGTGACACCAGGCATTTGCTCCAGCTTGCTGATGAGACTTCGGGTTAGTGAACCGAAATTCACATCTGTTCCTATATCCATGCAGGTACCTGCCACTTTCTGAAGACTGCTCCTTCCCCGCATCACCAAGGGTGCCCATTGCATCATCAGTTGACGGTCCTCCGTGTATACCATGTCCTTGAACAATGGATTTGCACTAAGCAATTGGTAACGCTGCTTCAGGTATTCCACATTATCTTCACCCCACACAACACTTATGTGTGGAACCTGAGTGATAAATTCCTTAGGATCGGCTATGTATTTCTTCTCTACCAGATAGGACCAGAACTCCCTGGAAAATTCAAACGATTCTGCAATTTTGATGGCTTTTGAAATATCAATACTGCCATCCGCCTTTTGATGCGTATAATTTAACTCACAAAAAGCAGAATGACCCGTGCCGGCATTGTTCCAGGCATCAGAACTTTCCAGACCAGCCTCATCCAGCCTTTCAAAAATCTGGATAGTATAATTAGGATTAAGCTCTTTCAGTAACATGCCCAGGGTGGCGCTCATAATCCCCGCCCCCATCAAAACCACATCGGTTTTGGCAACGAAGGGTTTAATCGTCTTTGTCATGACTGTATCTGAAGTTTAAACCAACCAATTTATGGGTTAGGCAATACCCGTGCAAACTTCTTTCAAAATAATATACTTGATTAAGGTATCATAAATTATTGATAATTAACTATTTGAGGCATTCTATTTAAATTGATAAGCCAGTACATGATACCAGCCTTTTACGTTTTTCCGGTTAGGGCTATCGATTCCTAGGGACAGTATGTGAGGAAATTTCGATTAATCCTAGTTCGGATGGTCGCTGCTATTCTTGTTTTTTCAATACCCAATAAAGCCCACGTATGTTGGTCTTCCATTCCTTCAAGAGAAGTACAATGATGATCTCCTCCACCAACTCTATGCTGGTGACAACAGCAGCTGAGTAAAATAGCCACCATACCGGCTGTGGAAAGAGGAACATAGAGCAGAGGAAAAAACCCTGAAATACAGCTGCCGTCTTGGCCAGATAAGTATGGTAGCTGCTGACTTTGCCATATCGGAGCAGTGCCATTGCTGTTTGTATAAAAAATAGGCCCAAGGGTATGGCAAAGACTACCCAATTGTCCAGCATAAAGCCGGGCTGCGCAACAATCAAACCCAGTAAACCGGCCAACACCGTCAGGTCATCACCGATGGAGTCAAGTCGCGCACCCAGTATACTGTTTATTTTATAACCGCGTGCAAGTACGCCATCAAGGGCATCGGTAAGAAAGCTGATGATCAGCAGCCATTTGAAGATGTCGAACTGATGTGAGAAAATCAGATAAACCAGAAAGGGAAAGGCAACCGTCCTGTAAAGGGTAATGAGGTTGATCCATAATAAAGGACCACGGGCGTTGAGTAAATCCGAAATCCTGCTGACCTCCTGGTTATCTTTCACAAGCTCCAATATACTATTTTTTGGAGCCTGTTTAGGCCAATGCCACCCATCAACCGGTTTGGTTGTTCCATCCCCCCTTTTATTCAGTCCTTGATAAATTTGTGGCGGCCGTATTCGGTTTTGTAGTTTATTATTATTCTTCAGATGATTCAGAATAAAGTCAACAGCATCCTGCGTATCACACCCATTTTATAGGTTGCGTTAGCTTCTATTCTGTCAGGATGTACTGGGAATAAAACTGTTAACTCTTCAATTGTTCCTGATTCATTATATATCCAAACTGGAAACCACCTGGTGGCATTAACTTTTGATACGCTCAGAAATTCATTGTTAAAGGCAATTAGTGATAAGGGTTTGGATGGGGCCATATCCTTTTGTAATGAAAGAGCCTATCCTCTCACCCATATCTATGCTGACAGTGTATCCATACGTAGGACTTCCATCAGATACAGAAATCCTGGCAATCAACCTGACAGCCTTGAATTAAAAATGTTAATGGCCATGGAACAGAAACATGTCTTGAACGGGCAGCCTGCACCAGCAGTTGTCCGTGATAATCAACAAGGACTTGTTCATTTCTTCAAACCCATCATCATGCAGCCTATGTGTCTGAATTGCCACGGCAAAAGTGATCGATTTTTTCACCAACCTACGTTGCAACGCATCCAGCAGATTTATCCTGGTGATTTGGCCATCGATTATGAAGAAGGAGATTTCCGCGGCTTATGGCACATTACCTTCGACAGCCAGTAGACCTCTAAAACTTCATTCATTAGTATTCCAGGATAAACTTGGATAGATTTTGATGTGTCTTAAGTCCAAATTTTTTACGTAAGCGGTACCGGGCTACTTCCACTCCCCACAGTGTTATAGTCATGAGTTGGCAATC
>CAYTBO010000155.1:0-3653 GCA_964436055.1 uncultured Ohtaekwangia sp. | reverse complement strand
CAAAACTCCCCCTCCGCTTCTTCCGCTGGTTCTGCCATCCGGATTTGAGGGATTACATCGAGGGCGATTTGATGGAATTGTATGCAGAGCGATTGAAGGCATCAGGAAAAAGAAAAGCAGATCTTAATTTCATCATAGATGTATTGCTGCTCTTCAGGCCAAGTATTATTAAACCAGTGAAAGGCTATCAAAATTTAAACACTTACGGTATGTATAGAAGTTATTTTAAAATCGGGTGGAGGAACCTACTGCGCGAAAAAGGTTATTCGCTAATTAATATCAGCGGGTTGGTACTTGGCATGAGTTGTAGCTTGATTATTGGGTTGTGGGCTGTTCAGGAGAGCAGCTTTAATAATTTTGTTTTGGACGGAAACCATGTTTACAAAGTGAGTACCAATTATTTGTTCAATGGTGAGTTGAAAACAAATAACCTTACTCCCGCTCCTTTGGCTGAGGCTTTGAAGAGTGATGTGCCACAGGTGGAATATGCCACTGTGTATGCAGATTGGGGAGCACAGCTCTTGATCAAGGACGACAAGAGCTCCATTCGGGAAAATGGAATTTTCGCTTCTGATGACTTTTTCAATGTATTTTCCATAGAAGTGATAGCAGGGAACCTTGTAAAGGCTCATGCAACTGGAAACGAGTTGGTCATTTCCCGCAGTACGGCTGAAAAATTATTTAATGGCCTTCCGGCAATAGGAGAAAACCTGATGATGGAAACTGTGGATGGAAAACTGAATACCTATGTGATCGGTGCGATCATTGAGGATATTCCCGTAAACAGTTCTATTAAGTTTGAATGGGTCATCAACTTTAAGGAAATAGAACAGCCCTGGATGGGTTGGGGCAATACCTCATTTTATACCTGGGTAAAGTCGGGTCCTAATATATCCAGAGAGGATATGGAATCTGCCGCTAAAGCCGTGTATGCCAAGCACAGTGATTATAAGGATAACTATCCCGTTTTTCAGCCAATGGCTGATGTGCATTTTTACAATGTTTTTGAAAACGGGAAGGCGGTAGGTGGTAGAATTACTCTTGTCAGGAACCTTACCTTGATCGGAATACTGATCTTGCTGGTTTCCTGCATCAACTTTGTTAGTTTGGTTACTGCAAGAGCAAGTATCCGGGGAAAAGAAATAGGGATCAGAAAAGTTATTGGTGCGGATAAAAGGGCTTTATTGGCACAGTTTGGAAGTGAATCAATACTAGTTGCTACGCTGTCACTTATCCTAACCATTCTGATGGTTTATCTAGCCTTACCCATATTTAATTCCTATTTGGGTACACAATTGACCATGGGCTGGGAAAATGCCGGATTTTGGGGATTACTGATAGTCATATGGTTGCTAGCTTCTTTAATGTCCTCCTTATATCCTTCCTTCTTTCTGTCAAGTTTGCTTGTGTTCAATGCATTGAAACAACAGGTAAATTTAGGAATGAGCGGAGCCTACTTCAGGAAAGGACTGATTGTTTGCCAGTTTTTTATATCCGCCCTGTTTATAGTGGGCATTTTGGTAGTTTATAGTCAGCAGGAATATGTTCGGCAAAAAGACCTCGGTCTGAAAAGGGAAAATGTGTTGTATTTGCCGTTGCAAGGAGAACTCTACCACAATATGGAAGTATTGCAGCAGGAAGTCCTGAAATTTTCCTCTGTGATTTCCGCGACTGTTTCCACTTTCCTTCCGATCAATATCCAGGCATCATCTGGGGATCTCTCCTGGCCTGGAAAAGATCAGGCTTTGCAGACACAGGTATCAGCAGCTTGGGTAGGATATAACTTCGCAAAGACCATGGGGATTACTCTGAAAGAGGGAAGAGAATTTTCTCCATTGTACCCTAGTGATACCTTGGCTTATTTGGTTAATCAGAAGGCTTTGGATCTAATGGGAATGGAAGATGATCCGATAGGACAGGAAATTACATTTTGGAACGGTACCGGTTCCATAATTGGTGTGATGGAAGATTTTCATTTGCAGTCATTGCATACCCCCATCACTCCGCTGATTCTGGTACTGGAGCCAGAAAATGCTTCCTACCTCTTGGTGAGATCAGCTGAAGGACAGTTGGAACAGGCTATAGCAGATCTCAGGCAGGTTACGGCAACAATCAATCCTCAATATCCCTTTGAATATCATTTTCTTGATCAGGAATACGAGCGGCTTTATCTATCAGAACAAATGATCAACCGACTGATCCTGGTTTTTGGAATAGTGGCCATTTTTATATCATGTCTGGGATTGTTCGGACTAACTGCATTTACCGTTTCAAGAAAGGTAAAAGAAATAGGGATCCGTAAAGTGTTGGGAGCTTCTGTCTTTGAGATTATAACATTATTATCCAGAAACTACCTCGGCCTGATCCTGTTCGGATGGTTGATTGCCTTACCTGTTTCCTATATGGTGCTGAATAGCTGGCTAGCCAACTTTGCCTATAAAATAGAATTGACCTGGTGGTATTTCGTATTGACAGGGATTATCACGATGGTAATCGCTATGGTGACCGTGAGCTTTCAGGCAATAAAAGCTGCCCTGGCAAACCCGGTAAATAGTCTGAGAAGTGAATAAAAATGAAGGCATACAATAAACCACCCCAACTCCCCCTCCGCTTCTTCCGATGGTTTTGCCATCCGGACTTGCGCGATTACATCGAGGGAGATTTGATGGAGTTGTATGCTGAAAGAGTTAAAGAGTCAGGAAAGAAAAAAGCAGATATAAAATTTATCATCGATGTATTGCTGCTTTTCAGGCCGGGCATTATCAGACCTGTTAAAGAAAATCATTATGTAAATCACATGCCTATGTTTAAAAATTATTTTAAAATCTCTTTAAGGGGTTTGATGAGAAATCCCACAAACTCCTTCATCAATATTTTTGGTTTAGCAGCTTCTATCGGGTTTTGTGTATTTGCTTACGGCTTTGCCCAGTGGACGTATAGCAGGGATCAGTTTCATGAGCATAAGGAGAAAGTTTTTCTCACCACTTTCTTTGCCAATCGCGATGGCGCTTTGCAACAGTATGGAACTGCACCAAGACCATTAGCCGAATTGCTGAAACAGGATTTTCCTCAAATCAAAAATGTTTGCCGGGTGGATGACCGCCAGGTGATCGTAAAATATGAAGACCATGTGTTTCACGAACGTCTTCGCTATACCGACCCGGAGTTTCTCGACATGTTTACTTTTCCCTTAAAGTGGGGAACAGCCTCCTCACTGAAAGATGTGAACAGCATTATCCTGAGCGAAAGAATGTCTGAAAAATATTTCGGGCAAGAAAACCCCATCGGTCAAAGTCTGTTGCTGAAGTTTGACCAAAACCTGAGCAAGGAATTTAAAATCACGGGTGTAGCATTAAAATTTCCGGATGCCCGCAGCATAGATTTCGCTTTCCTCGTGAACTACGATAACCTGAACACCTATGAACCGGATTTTGATCTGCATGACTGGAGCAAGTTTACGCATGCAACATTTATACAACTTGAAAGTGCAGGTGCGCTCCATTCAATTGCACAAGGCATGCAGCCATACAAGCTGATGCAAAACCAGGCCGTAAAACAGGAATGGGCCATAGATTCTTTTGCTTTTGAACCCCTGGCCACCCTGCACGAACGCACCGATGACATCCGGGATGATATTTTCAGGGAAGGATCCA
>CAYTBO010000154.1:0-3810 GCA_964436055.1 uncultured Ohtaekwangia sp. | reverse complement strand
ACGCGGCTCCAATCAAAATATTTTGAAAGGGATGAATGTGAATTTTTTTGTGATCTCTACAAAAAACAACGCAGTGAACGCCAATAAAATAATCAGTTGCCCATACTTGGCGGTGCGCATACTCTTATGATATTGATCGGCCGGAATCAACAACCGCACACCAAACTCAGAGCCCGCCAACGATTCTCCGTCTCCTACCCAACTGGAAGAAAATGGGCGGTTGTAAGAAAGCACTTTCCAGGTGGCTTTAAATCCTTCTTCGTCTACCGTTCTATCCGTGGGCAGCTTCTTCGGCAACTTAGCTTTGATCAATTCATAAGATTGCAAGAGGTCGCTTTCCATTCCTTCAAATTCAATCTGAAACGATCAGTTACTGTTACCCATTTTGCCCTGGCTAAATATGGAGCAGGCATGAAGCCCTCTCGCGATGAAAGCTCTTCATACTCATCTTCCCTCACTTTAAAAGAAACGTTATCAGGTGGCTCAAGATCGGCAATACAAAATATTTTTTTTGCTACAGTAAAACACAGGTTATTACCCCACTTGATATCTTCTTCTACCCCGGGCAGCGACAAACAATAAACACGCAGTTGTTCGATGTTCATATTTGAAAAAATATATTTTATATTACAAAATCTCATAAATACAGGTTATAAAAAAATATAAAGAACTATTTCTCCTGAATTTAGGTCAATGGTATTTCAAACTTTTATTATAACAGGCATTGTACAGGCAGGATTTCTAGTGCTGTTAATACTTATTAAGAAAAATAAAGAAAGATCAGATTTCTACTTTGTAGCATGGTTAATCACTGTTGGTCTCCATCTTGCATACTATCTTCACAATATTTCATATTTCAGACCTGACTTGAGTTTCTTATATCTTTTTGGATTCCCAATGGCCTTGTTACACTCTCCCATGCTTTATTTATACACGAAGTCCCTTACAAAAAACAGCAATAGCAATTTCATAGAAGATGCGCTTCACCTTATTCCATACTTTGTTTATATGGCGGTGCTTGTAATGTTCTTCATGCAATACGGAGTCGAAACCCGTCATGGTTTTTTGCAGTTTCAAACAGACATTTCTCCCTTAACTGATTTTTACGGAATACCTATAGCCATTTCGGGCGGCATTTATCCAGTGCTTAGTTTTCTTGCGCTTAAAAAATACCACCAACAATTGCCGCACTATTATTCTTTTACCGAAAAATTAAATTTGAATTGGTTAAAATACTGGATCATTTCATCATTGCTATTCTTTATTCTTGTTTTTGTTCTGGTTACTGGCGCAATGGATTTCAATTGGTTTAATCCCAATTCAATATTCCAATGGGTAAGTGCTTTCCTTGTAATCCAGATTTTTTATGTAGGGCTGTTCGGGTTGCGTCAATCTGCTTTATTTTCTAATTTGAATTTGTCGGCCATTCATACCTCCACAACATCAGTCAATAAAGAAAAACCCTATTCCAAATCAGGACTAGATAAAAAAGAACTTATACAACTAGCTGATCAATTGACGAGCCTAATGGAGAGCAAGAAACCATACCTTAATCCAAACCTTACCCTTGATCAGTTGGCAGATTTATGCGCACTGAGTCCCAACCACCTGTCGCAGGTAATCAACAGTGTCTACGGAAAAAACTTCTATTATTTTATCAATAGCTATAGAATTGAAGAAGTAAAAAAGCAACTGGTGTTACCGGAGAAGCAACACTTGAAGCTCCTGTCTATCGCTTTTGATTGCGGGTTCAGTTCAAAATCAACTTTTAACAAAGTATTCAAGGAAATCCTTAATAAAACACCTTCTGAATACTTAAAAATTATAAAATCCAGGTCCTAACCTGTCCGCTCGGTCGCAATACATATTTAATTGTTCTGACTTTTGCTCAGTCAATTTAATTTTGAATGAATACTGGAACCTGAAACTAAAATTGTACCATGATCAGACTTATTTTAAAAGGACTTCTTGCGATGTTGCCATTATGGGTTATTGGCCAATGTAAATTAACTGTAGAAGTGTCTAACATCAAGGAGGCCAAAGGTGCTGTCAGGGTATGTGTATTTAAATCAAAAAGTAATTACATCGGAAAAGCAGATTACTGCAGCTCGATCAATATTGAATCAATAGACAATCAGGAAATTAGTTTAGATTTAGCTTGTGATGAATATGCAGTAGTTGTTTATCATGATATAAACAACAATGGTATATTGGATAAAAATATTTTAGGAATCCCAAGCGAACCCTATGGATTTCCAGGAAACCCAAGCACAATATTTGGACCTCCCTCATTTGAAAAGGCCCAGGTAGATATACAAAAAGAAAAATTAATAAAAATTCGATTATAATTAATTTTGTAACGATTAATAAAAACCATTGACCTATGACAGCCGAACAACTCTTTTCCATTTGCAATACCACTGCCCTGCTGGGCTGGATATTGATGATCGCCCTGCCCCGCTGGCGCGGCACTAAATTAGTAGTGCTTAGCGGAGTACTGCCTACCCTCCTGGGTTTCGTGTATGTGCCTCTCATTCTCATGACCTTCGGCAGTACCGAAGGCAGCTTCAGCACCCTGGCGGGTGTGAAAGCTTTGTTTGGTAATGATTACCTGCTGCTGGCCGGCTGGGTACATTACCTGGCCTTCGATATGTTCGTGGGCAGTTGGATTCTCTGCAACGGCCAGCAACATCAGGTACATCACCTTTTACTTATCCCATGTTTGTTTTTCAGTTTTATGTTCGGTCCGGCAGGATTAATACTTTACTTCATCATTCGCAGCTTCAAAACCAAACAAGTATTGCATGATAATTTTAAACTTGCTTAAAGAGATCAAACAGCGCAACCGGCTGCTCTACATTGCAGGCATGGCCCATGCTGTACTTTTTCTCATTTTTCTTTTTTTGTTTTTTATTGATAGCAGGGAGATCCTCGGCATCAATGCCTGGATCAAACCCATGAAGTTTGCCCTCTCTATCAGCATTTACTTGCTCACGTTCGGATGGCTGCTGTATTACCTGCCCAATAAAAAAGAAATTAAATTTATCAGCATTGGCATCACCATTAGTATGATTGTGGAAATGGTTTTGATTGCCCTGCAAGCTGGCCGCGGAATCACATCGCATTTCAATGTGAGTTCTGCTTTCAATGCCGCGGTATTTTCTACCATGGGCACCTTCATTTTCATCAACACACTGTTAAATCTTTATACGCTCATCTTATTCTTTATTAGAAAATCTTCTTTATCGCCAGCCATGTTGCATGCATGGCGCGCTGGGCTACTCCTTTTTTTTCTTGGAGGCATTTCAGGTGGTTTGATGGTAACGAATATGGGGCACACCATTTCTGCTGCTGATGGCGGGCCTGGATTGCCTTTTGTAAATTGGAGTACCGAATATGGTGATATCCGCGTGGCCCACTTTTTCACCCTGCATGGTTTGCAGATCATACCCCTGTTTACCTCGCTGGTACTGATGCGTTACGTGCCTGAGAGTAAAATCAATTTTATGGTGATTGGTTTTTTTGTTGTGTACGCTTCGCTCTGCCTCGGGCTACACATGCAAGCCATGGCTGGCAACGCCTTACTGAAGTTTTGAAAATTACCTAAACAGGTACATTTTACCAATGCCTTTTTCAAAGCCCCCCAAGCGCAAGCGCCTTGCTTGTGCTTTTATTTCTAAGCAACATACATAATACGACCACAGGAAATATTTTCAATCAACTAACAAGATAATGTAACTGGAATAGCGTGGGAATACTTAATATTCACTTGTCCTCAAAAACATGGCTATTCGTCCCTAATTCCGGATA
>CAYTBO010000153.1:0-3965 GCA_964436055.1 uncultured Ohtaekwangia sp. | reverse complement strand
TGGATAGCTGTATTTTTTAAAACCAGAGAAGAGTGACTATTCAAGAAATTTTAAAGACAAGGATCATGGTGCTGGATGGCGCTATGGGCACTATGATTCAGCGGCATACGCTGGAGGAAGAAGACTTCCGGGGAGAGCGATTTAAGAACCATCCACATCCCCTGAAAGGAAATAATGATTTGTTGTCTCTCACACAACCTGATATTATTAAAGATATCCATATTCAGTACTTTGAAGCAGGCGCTGATATCATTGAAACCAATACATTCAGCAGTACGAGTGTGGCCCAGGCAGACTATCACCTGGAGGATGTTGTGTATGAACTAAACTATCAATCGGCAAAAATTGCCAAAGCGGTGGCTGAGGCAGTAACGAAACAAACACCGGATAAGCCGCGGTTTGTAGCGGGTGCGATTGGGCCAACGAACAAAACTGCCTCCCTCTCTCCGGATGTAAACAACCCGGGATACAGGGCTATCACCTTTGATGAGTTGAAAGACGCTTATAAAGAACAGGTAAAGGGTTTGCTGGATGGCGGAGTTGATATGTTACTGGTAGAGACGGTTTTCGATACGCTCAACGCCAAGATCGCTTTGTTTGCCATTCAGGAGCTATTGGATGAAACTGAAAAAGAAATTCCTATCATGGTTTCCGGAACGATTACCGATGCCAGCGGCAGAACACTTTCCGGTCAGACCACCGAAGCTTTTCTTATTTCGGTTTCTCATGTACCGTTGCTCAGTATAGGATTAAACTGTGCATTAGGAGCATCGCAATTGCGGCCCTATTTGCAAACGCTGAATGAAAAGGCGCCATTTTTTGTGAGTGCTTACCCCAATGCAGGACTTCCCAATGAATTTGGGCACTATGACCAAGGACCCGAAGAGATGGGCAATCAGATTGAAGAGTTTTTACAGGAAGGATTGGTAAATATTATCGGAGGATGTTGCGGCACCACACCCGATCACATCAGGGTTATTGCAGAGTTGGCTGCGCGCTATGGGCCACGCACAGTCCATGGTCAATTGTCAATGGCTGATGGTACAAGCATTAACTAACACAGGTGGCATTTAAGTTTGAGCAATTAACGGTTTGGCAAAAAGCCATTGAATTGTCAGGAGAAATCTCTGAATTGACAGAAAATTTTCCAAAGCGGGAGAGGTTTGTTTTAACATCGCAGATTCAAAGAGCTTCTGACTCCATCGCGTTAAATATTGCTGAAGGATCTACTGGACAAACCAATCCTGAATTTAGGAGATTTTTATCTATAGCTCTTCGATCGGGAATTGAAGTTGTCTCCTGTATTTACTTAGCTAAAAGAAGAAATTTAATAAATCAAGATCAATTCGATTATTTCTACCATCAATTGACGGTATTAATCAAAGGAATCCAGGCTCTCAAAAACTCAATCAAATAGAAGTGGCAACTGAACAACAATCGACCATGGTCCATCGTCTACTCCAACTAAGCGGGCTGGAGGCAGCCATCATTACACCGGCATCCAACTTTGTTAATATTGGTGAGCGTACCAACGTGACTGGTTCAGCCAAATTCTTACGCCTTATTAAAGACGGAAATTTTGAGCAGGCATTGGAGGTAGCCTTGGATCAGGTACGCGGTGGAGCCCAGGTCATCGACGTGAATATGGATGAGGGGATGCTGGATAGCACACAAGCCATGGTTAAATTTCTTAACCTCATGGCCGCAGAGCCTGAAATTGCCCGTATACCGGTGATGGTGGATTCATCCAAGTGGGAAGTTATTGAGGCGGGGCTGAAGTGCTTGCAAGGCAAAGGCATCGTTAACTCCATTAGTATGAAGGGCGGTGAAGTGGAATTTTTAAGACAAGCTAAACTGGTAAGGCGTTATGGCGCAGCAGCCGTCGTGATGGCTTTTGACGAGCAGGGTCAGGCAGATACCTATGAACGAAGAATCAGTATTTGTGAAAGAGCGTATCGCATACTGGTGGACGAGATTAAATTCCCACCAACGGATATCATTTTTGATCCGAATATCTTTCCGGTTGCTACCGGAATTGATGAACATAAGAATTACGCGCTTGATTTTTTCCGTGCTACAAAATGGATCAAAGAAAATTTATCCGGAGCGCATGTTTCAGGAGGTGTGAGTAATGTTTCTTTTAGTTTCCGGGGCAATCAATTGGTGCGGGAGGCTATGCATTCGGCATTCCTTTATCATGCCATACAACACGGGATGGATATGGGTATTGTTAACCCCACCATGCTGGAAGTGTATGACGAAATCCCGAAAGATCTGCTTGAAAGGGTGGAGGATGTGCTGTTGAACCGAAGAGACGATGCAACCGAGCGACTACTGGATTTTGCGGAAACGGTAAAAGGTTCTGCCAGGAAGAAGGAAGTAGACGATTCGTGGCGACAAGGTTCCGTGCAGGAGAGGATCACTCATTCGTTGGTAAAGGGAATCATCGACTTCATTGAAGCAGATACAGAAGAAGCCAGGCAACTCTTTGATAAGCCGCTGGAAGTAATTGAAGGGCCATTGATGAATGGAATGAATGTAGTGGGTGATTTGTTTGGTGCCGGCAAAATGTTTTTACCCCAGGTGGTGAAGAGCGCCAGGGTGATGAAGAAAGCAGTAAGTTACCTCACTCCGTTTTTGGAAGAAGAAAAAAGAAGGAGTGGAAACTCAGGTCAGCAGGCCGCTAAAATTTTACTGGCCACGGTGAAAGGGGATGTCCACGATATAGGAAAAAATATTGTGGGTGTCGTACTGGCGTGTAATAACTATGATGTAGTGGATTTGGGAGTGATGGTGCCGTCAGAAAAAATATTGGAAGCTGCCAAAAGGGAGAAAGTGGATATCATCGGCTTAAGCGGGTTGATTACACCTTCACTAGATGAAATGGTTCATGTAGCGAAAGAGATGCAACATGAGAAGATGGATTTACCTTTGCTGATCGGAGGAGCTACCACGTCCCGGATACACACAGCCGTAAAGATAGATCCTGTTTATGACGGTGTAGTTGCCTACGTGTTGGATGCCTCCCGCAGTGTGCCGGTGGCAAGTGAACTTATTAGTAAAGCTACCCGGGAAGCCTTTAAATCAAGAACTAAAAATGAATATGCCACCTTGCGGAAGGAGCATGAAGGAAGGCAGCAGGCGAAAGATTATATTTCTCTTGCTGAGGCACGAAGTAACAAAATAATGATCGACTGGGATAAAACACAAACAACCAAGCCATCATTTTTTGGTATTAAGGAGTTGGTAAGTTACCCATTGGATGAAATCAGGAAATACATAGACTGGACGCCATTCTTTCAAACCTGGATGCTGGCAGGAAGGTATCCGGGAATTTTTGATGATAAAATCGTAGGGGTAGAGGCCAAAAAATTATTTAACGATGCACAGTCCATGTTGGATGAGATCGTGACCAATAAGTCTTTGCAGGCTAATGGAGTTGTGGCGTTCTTTCCGGCCAACGCTACTCTCGATGACGATGTGATTCTTTATGCTGATGATAATCGTAAAGAAGAACTAGCCAGGTTGCATTTTCTTCGTCAGCAAAATAAAAAGGCACAAAACTTACCGAACTTTAGTCTCTCAGATTTTATTGCTCCCCTGTACTCAGGTAAAAATGACTATATCGGGATGTTTGCCGTTACAGGTGGCGTGGGTCTTGAAAAACTTATTGCCATACACAAGGAAGAACAAGATGATTATGCAGAGATCATGGCAAAGGCATTGGCAGATCGATTGGCGGAAGCATTTGCAGAATTGCTTCATCAAAAGGTGAGAAGGGAATTGTGGGGATATGCTACTGCTGAAAAGTGTACTATTGAGGAGTTGATTAAAGAGCAGTATCAGGGTATCCGGCCGGCACCGGGGTATCCTGCGTGCCCTGAGCATACCGAAAAAGGAACGCTTTTTCAGTTACTAGCTGCGGAGAAAATTGGAATGAAACTGACAGAGTCTTTCGCTATGTA
>CAYTBO010000152.1:0-3968 GCA_964436055.1 uncultured Ohtaekwangia sp. | reverse complement strand
ATTTTGAACTTTTAGCAACGTCTCTCACGGCAATTATGGTTTCTAATCTCGTCATTTGTTTCGTTTTTGTTGTCGTCTTTTACAATGCCCGCTAACGGTTTGGCAGCTATCCGAAGGTGGCGATTTAGAAGCACTTCACTGTCAACCAAGCAGAAACTTTGATGGAAGCACAAAGCTTGATTTAACCACTCAACCGCCACTTTTTGGTGCTGTTAGCGGTAGTGCTATTCGCTTTTCCTTTTGGTTTTTTTCGATGATTTTGCGTTTTTATTATAATCAAGACAAAGGTTAATCCAAAATTCAAAATCCTCTTTGATTTTATAACCAATAGGTTCGACATAACAATAACCTTTGTATTCACTTCCTCTCATAATCATTGGCATAAAACCTTTTTTCACTGAAAGTTCTTCTGTGAGTGTAGGATCAAAACGACACATTAACATATCTTCTCCTACATTAACACACATTTTATCGTTTATCATAAATGCCAATCCACCAAACATTTTCTTTTCTTCTACTTTAATGTTCTTGATAGCACCAAAATATTCTCTAACACGATTTGTGAGGTCGTCATCGTAAGCCATAATAATTTAATTAAAAATTCCGATAACTAAAGACATACTTATAAACAGGATTAGTTGAAAGCCAACGTTTATCAAAGTGAGTTTAATTGGTTTCTGTTCAAAAGCGTTGTGTGTTATAAGCGTAGTGGCAGAAAATGCCAACCATAGCAGAAAGCCAACTAGAAGAGCGAACCAAGTAGTTGTGTTCTCGAAACCACTCTGCAAACATTGATTACAGCCACTAATACGATTGAGGTAATGATGTTAGCAAACAATACTATTATCATTGGTGTACTTCCCGATTTTTGCGAGTCGGCTTCACTAATTCCAGTCAGTTGTCGCCAAGTAGGTCCAAAAAGTGTTTTTGTGTACCAAAATCCTGCACAAATCATTCCAGCGATTGTGGCAAACAAAACTGCTAACCAATTTATTTCTGTTTCCATATTTTCATTTTTTTACTTGCCTGTTGAGTTTGAAAATGATTGGGTCACATTACCGCTAACTAGTTGATGGGGCAATTTGAAACAACATTGATAAGCATATCTATGCTTGCTCCAAATTGATTCCACACTATTTTTTTTATTGAAACTACCATAATGAAGTATAATTCAGTTGAATTTGGGTTTTATTCTATTCCTGTTCCGCCTAATATATTCCATTCCTGTCCTTTTTCAGGACTTCCGCTTAGTATGGGTATTGCTTTCCCAATAAGCTCCTTAACACCCGGTACGTTTAATGAATTGTCATGGTCTGCTTTGCTTTCCCAAATTTCGGTAATCCAAATTTCATCTGGGTTATCTTGATTTACACCTATAACATATAAATGACAACCTTTTGCAGTTTTCATCAACGCAGAAGCTTCAAGAAGAATTTTTACTAAATCTTTTCCTTTACTCTCCTGTGCTACGAGTTTTCCGTGCAATCCGTATTTTGTTGAATTTTTCATTTCCTTTGTTTTGGATATATTTGATTCTCCTATAGTCTGTGCTTCGATTTTATTCAAGCTGATTAGCGTCAGAGAAAAGAATAAAATGGTAGTAATTATTTTCATTCTAATACTATTTAGTTATTTTTTTGTCTTCATAGCCTTCACAACTTTCAAATCCTGTCGTTTTGCGAGTCGTTCATATTCTTCTGATTCCATGGGGTACATGGCTATCTTACTTTCGTTATCAAAATGGATTCCCCAACCATACTTTTGGGTCAATGGCGAGATAAACACTTCTCGCCAAACTCGTTTGGTTATCGTCCGGCTAAGAGTGCGCACCAAGCCATCGAGCAAGCCCGCACAAATTGCTGGCGTTATCCGTGGGTGATAGATGTTGACATCAAAGGATTCTTTGACAACATCGATCATGAGTTACTCATGCATGCTGTGAGCAAGTTCACAGACAGGAGACATATTCTCTTGTATGTGAAACGTTGGCTGAAAGCTCCTGTACAGTTGAAGGATGGCACACAACTTCAGAATCTGGAGAAGGGTACACCTCAAGGCGGAGTGATCAGTCCGCTACTGGCCAATATCTTTCTTCACTTCGTATTCGACAAATGGATGGAGGAGAAATTCTCCAACAATCCGTTTGAAAGGTACGCGGATGATATTATCATCCATGCGAAGAATGAGCCAGAAGCGCGGCACTTGCTAAAGTCAATGAAGGCAAGGTTTGAACAATGTAAGCTCGAACTACATCCTACAAAGACCAAGCTGGTGTACTGCAACCGAAAGGGGAGACGCAAACGGAAAGAAGCAAAGGAAAGACAATTTGATTTTCTTGGCTACACTTTTCGTTCACGTAGCGTGAAGACAAAAGAAGGAACAATCATTTTTGGGTTCAGTCCTTCCATCAGTCGCAAATCCACGAAACGAATATCGGAAGAAGGCCGCAAGTTAGGTTTTCATCGTTGGACGCACTTGGATATTGTCGGCTTGTCAAAAGCGTTGCGCAGTAAGATAGTGGGTTGGCTCAACTACTATGGTAAATTCCATAAGTCAGCCATGAAGGTGGCCTTTCGTCATCTGAATAGCCGACTAGTAAAATGGACGTATAACAAGTACAAACGATTTAAACGGAGAAAGGCCTTACGACCTGCACGGCTATGGTTGCGTCAAATCTCTAAAGAGTATGCGTATCTGTTTCCGATGTGGCAGCATGGCTTTACCCCGTGAACTTGATCATGAAGAGCCGTGTGATGGGAGACTATCAAGCACGGTTCTGTGAGAGGTTTGGGGGCGAAATTCCCCCTTACCTACTCGATCTGTTTTTATCCATACAATTCTTCAAGTTCTAATTTTTTAATTCTTGATGCTATCGCACCTCTTGTCCGTCCGAAATGTTTAGCCATATCTTTTGGATTTACACCTTCACAAAACATTGTTGTTAGTTCGGTGTCAAGTTCTGGTGTCCAAGGTTTATAAGCGTCTTTGTGTTTGGTTCTTACTTCGTCAACGGAATATGCTTTTTCTAGTTTACTTTCTTTACTTCTGGTTTCTGCTTCTTTTGCTTGTTGTTTTTCCTCTTCACTTACAACTTTCATAATGTGAATTTGGGTAGATTTAGGAAAATCAATTGGCATTAAACCCTCGGGAATGTGAATACTATTTTTTGTCCGAGTAACTGCAACGTAAAGCAAGTTAATTTCTTCATTCAATTTGGTTGCGTTTATTTCTTCTGCTTTCTTGTCTTCTTTTAGTTTCTCTAATTTTTCTTCTGAAATGAAGTCGTTCACAAGTTGAATAGCATCGTATTCCATTCCTTTGCAACGGTGAACTGTTGAGAAAATCATTTCGGCTTTTTCTTTCTCGTCATTGTCAACGTGCTTTTCCTTTATGGCTTTTATAATGTCGGGAATTTTGTTTCCATATTCTCTAACTATTTCAACCATCATAGCAAGTTGAACGTCTTCAGTTTTTTCGATGTAATCTTCCAACTCGTCAAGGTCTTTCATTGCTTTGATAAGTTTGTCTTTTATCAAATGAGTTTTGTTGTTATAAAGATTTAGAACATCATAAAGTGATGCTCCTTCGTCTGCATAAGTATAAGAATTGATGTTGCCTTCAAAGTAAATATGTTTGATTTTCTTCTTTTCTGTTACATATTCAATTGCTTTAAGCAATAGTCCAAGGTTTGTCCTTGCAAGAACAGCTTTGGTTTTAATTTCCTTACTGTTTCCTTTTCCTGTTATTGGAATGGTTTGATGTTCGTTAATATGTTTTTTGTATTTCAAAACTTCCATTGCAAGATTTGCAATGTCTTGACTAAATCGAAAACTTGTCGAAAGATGAAACGTTTTAAAGTCTGCTTTTTCAAGTGAGTTTACGGCAAAACGCCAACCATAAATTTGTTGATGTGTGTCGCCAACAATTACTTTGGTCGCCTTTTGCTTGAAGAATACGTCAAGCATAGC
>CAYTBO010000151.1:0-4050 GCA_964436055.1 uncultured Ohtaekwangia sp. | reverse complement strand
TTTCGAGATTAGTTTCTGAAGTTAAATTCCCGAGTGTGTTTAGCGCAAAAAGCACTACAAAAATCCATAGCAATCCATTGATAATTTTGATAGGAATTCTGGATTTGATCAGACTCCCTTTGATCAATACGATAAAAATCAGCAAACAATTAATCAGGATGGATACACTTTCAAAAACATACATTTCTTCCACGCTCTTCAGCCTGCCAGCCCAAACTACATCATAAGGGATAACGCGAAGAAGCACCAGTGCGTGAAAAATTATAACGATGCTATTGATCCAAATTACTGTCCACAGGGCAAAGGAAAAAGAAATCATATTTCTCATGACGTAAATATGACGAATTTATAACGCTGACTATGATATCAGATAGCTTTAGTTAAATGCGAAATTTAAAACCTGCATCACTTTCCTAACGCTACTGTTTTACCCACCCTGGCGCTTTTTGTCGCGGCATCAAGTATCTCCATCACAATCATGTTGTTCTCAAGAGATGTAAGATCGAACGGAGATAAAGTAACCTTATTTTTGACCACCGCTGCCAACATCGCAAAAGGATCATGGTAGGGCGCATTTCGTTCTTCCAGCTTATAGGTTTTTTCTTCGTAACCATCATACCCATTTACAGTCCTAACACGCAGATCATTCCGGTTATCAGCATAGATAGCTCCTTCGAGTCCATAAATTTCCATATCCTTCCGCCCTATCGGCCAGTTCCATGATGCCTGGATGATTGCATTGGCATTGTCATACGTCAAAATGATCGTTGCATCATCATCCACATTTGGGTTGTTTTCAGCTTGAAGTTGCTGCGTTACTGCGGTAACTGTATTTGGCCTTTTACCTTCCATGAGCCAGGTCATCAGGTTTGCACCATAACAGCCAAAGTCGGTAATCGCTCCACCCCCATTCTGTACAGGATCTGTCAGCCAATCTAAAAACTCACTGTTGATGCCGATCTTTTTTGGACCCCTGTGTCCATCCCGAACAACTACCTTACGAATGTCACCGACTATATTACTCTTAAGAAGTTCATACGACCTATGATTCGTGGGATACCATGTGGTTTCATAGTTGGTAAGCAGGTGTATCTTGTGCTTCTTGGCCAGCGCCTCCATTTTTACTGCATGTTCCAAACTAACTGCAAGCGGTTTTTCTACCATCACATGTATTCCTTTTGGTGCACACACTTCCACAACTTTCAAATGTTCATATATAGTACCGAAGGCTGTGACAGCTTCGGGAAGAGTAGCATTAATCATCTCTTCCATCGTATTGTAGACGAGATCCATGGCGTATCCGTGCTGATCCGCATACCGCTTTGCCAAATCTTTATTAGGCTCAACTATTCCTACAATCTTGATGTCTGTTCGATCCTTTGTACCCAGAATCCAATGAACGTGCGTGTGGGTAAGTCCGACTACACCAATTTTGATTGGCTCATCCTGGGCCAAAGCATGTGTGGATGAAAATAAAACTACACTCATAATCAACCTAAATATATTTTTCATGTGTTCAACATTTCAAATTCAACCACTCAGACTTAATCAAATACAATTTATCATTTAATTTTTATCGTTCCATTTCTATATAAATCCAACGCTCTCTTTAAAATAAGTTTAATTGTAGCTATTGGTAAATCTTTGTTTGGGTTTATCCTAAATATCTTCATTCTGGATCGCTCGCCAACTTCCAGCTTAGGGTGGTTGAGGTGTTTCCCTTCCACCATAAGTATATAGGGTTCATCCGTTTTTTTGTCTGCCCATAAATAACAAAACATTTTTTTTCTGTAACAGAAGCAGGGCATTCCATACTTACGTGTTTCTGAAATATTTGGATCATAATTGAGAATAAGATCACGCAAAGCCAATAAACAACTTTTTGTCGGCTCCTCTTTATTGAGATAGTAACTATCAAGCATAATAGCTTACTTCTTTATACGTTTTTCAAGGCCTTCGGTCTTTATCGAGATCAGACGACCCATGGGCTCGCCATTGCGATAGGAAATTACACGCAACATATCAACATCTTCGGGTAAGACAATTGGCTCAACATACTTTGAATAATAGTGATTGGGTATCGCATTGTCAATGGTATAGTACATCACCAATCCAGCCACTTCTGTCGACATGTTAATTACTAACAAGCCGTTTTCATTTCTCCTTACCTCTATGATTGGATCATACATGCTTCGGGCATAGTTAACTCCTGCCTGATCGAAACGTTCAAAATGGCTTTCAACTCTTTCTACAAAGTTATCCCAATTCTTGTGCGTATTTAAAGACCATAATGTTTCAGCTATTGCGAATGCACGCGGATATGTCATATACTCTGCATGAGGGGTGCTGGAAATTTGTTCTGTCCATAGATTTCCCTGACCTCCCAAAACAAAAGTTGAGTCGATTTCAGGAGGCAAAATATCAAAGTCATAGACGTCCTTAAGCCTGGCACTGTTATAAACCGGAGGCTCAATGGAACGCTCTCCCTGATACATATCAAGATAGTATATCGGAGATGGACTCATCACTACAGCATGTTTTTGATGCGATGCCTCTATTCCGCCTTTAACACCACGCCAGCTCATCACTGCGGCATCTGGAGCGATACCTCCCTCCAAAATTTCATCCCACCCCATTAGCTTTTTATTTTTGCTACTTAAAATCTTACTCACACGATTGTTGAAATAGCCCTGAAGCGCTTCGCCATCTTTCAATTTCATTTTTTTTATGAACGCCTGAACGCCAGCATCTCTTTCCCAATATCCTTTATAACATTCATCGCCACCTATATGGATGTATTCAAACGGAAAGAGTAACGCCACCTCTGTAAATACTTTATCCAGAAATGCATAGACTTTTTCATCGGCAGGATTGAGCGTGTTATCGATGTACATCTCAAACTTGCCATCACCAAACCATTTAGCGAAGTTGGTGCCCGGGTTTACTTTGGTGTTTGGATCTTTGGTAACACTTAACTCAGGGTATGCCGCGATGGCAGCCATACTATGACCAGGAACATCAATCTCAGGCAATACCTGTATGAACCGCTCAGCCGCATAGGTAATAACTTCTCTAATATCTTCCTGCGTATAAAAACCTCCGTCTGTTGCCGCTTCACCTGGCTTCGGTGGAGTATGGCTACCAAACGTACCCGTACGGGGAACACGCCACGCACCTACCTCAGTAAGCTTAGGCAAACTCTTAATTTCAACTCGCCACCCATTGTCATCGGTTAGGTGCCAGTGAAATATATTGTATTTGTATCGGGCCATCTGGTCTATATAATGCTTTACATATTCCTTAGTAAAGAAATGCCGACTTACATCCAGCATGAGACCCCGCCAGGCAAAACGTGGGTAGTCAACGATAGAAACAACTGGCAGTTTCCAGTTTATATCCACCTGTGCTTCTCCTTCAATTTCTGCTGGAAGGAGTTGTAACAGTGTTTGAACGCCATAGAATAAACCTGCAGCTTTGTTGGCTTTGATAATTACATTTTCTGGAGACGAATCCAATGTATATCCTTCGTTACCAATGCGTGCGTCTGGCTCCTCATTCAACACAAACTGAATACCTGCCTGATTGCCCTCTGTCACTGACAAACTATATCCGGTAGCGGGTTTAATTCTATTGACTAAATATTCAGCAACTTTGTAAATTTCAGGTTGATTGGCCTGAACAATTATTTTGGTTGAACTAGTAAGTGCAAAGTGCCCGTGGCCGTTCTCGAGTTGTGCTGGAGCTGGTATTATAGATATGTGCTGGGCTATTAGTGCTAAACTCCAAAGAAAAAGAAGAAAAGTAAATTTCGCTTTAAGGTTAAATGGTATGCGCATTTTCATGAGCTTCAATGGCCTGTTGAATGAAAGAACTAGAAGGTATGTTTGAAGGTACTAAAAATTTGTGAAGAGGCTGGCTGATATTACGTGTCGTGTCTTCACAAAACAAAGCAATAGGCTGGTAAATTTTTTTTACCACAGAGAGCACAGAGAGAGACGCTGAGTAGGCAAGAGGGAGTTTCACCCTCAAGCCTCTCACAGAACCGTACGT
>CAYTBO010000150.1:0-4134 GCA_964436055.1 uncultured Ohtaekwangia sp. | reverse complement strand
GGATGGATACGCTGGTCTATAATGCACTGGCGAAAGAGGACAATTCACCTTTGAGGTAATCACGTTTTACTTAAAAATGCAATCTTGACATTATCGTGTCTTATGATTTCCTTATTGAAAGAATTTAAATCCGTAAATGAGTTAGCCGGATATCTTCCCTTTTTTATTATCAATTTTCTAGTATAAAGTACCAATCCTTCCCTTACAAACACATTGGCTTCATATTCTCCAAACTGATTTTGAATATTTTTTTTCTCTGGCACAAATTCCGGATATAGATTGGGGGGAATTCTAAATTCAATTGAATCTATTTCAACCGTTTCATTTCTAATAATAATATCATAAACGCGATTGCTTGGACCTGAAAACTTCAGTGGCATTTTGTTAAAAACATTGGGTGTTATGAATACTCTTTTTCCACTTACATTAGCTAATTGATCGATATTATAGGTTACATCCACTACTGCCTTAGGGTTGGAGTCTCCAGAGCCATTGATATTGAATTTCATTAAATGAAAAGACGGGACGCTGGTGTTCTGTTCAATCCACTCTTTTTTTTTATCATCGGTGGAATGAATAGTATAATTGAGACCATTCCTTTCAAACATTGAACCTGAATATTTTGTAGTTGTCAGTACTTCAGCCGTTCCATGTTCATCCAAATGGGCTATAGCATTTCTGATTTGAAAGTTCTGATTTGTAAACCCAGGTGTCTTCACAATGGTTGCTCCTGATTTTGTTATTGATAACGCCATTCGATCTCCCGTAAATGAGCCTAAATAATTGAATGGATTGGTTTGGCTTGTGCATTCTAACCATAGCGTATCGGTAGCCATCGGAATTGAAACAATTACATGATTAAATTGAGTACTTGGAAAGGAAGTTTCAATTGGATCAATATTACTTCCAGCTTTTATCAAATTATAATTTCCTTCAATTCCCGCCTCCTTTAATAGTGCTAGCATATAGTTTGATAAAGCTTTGCAATCACCGTAGCCTACTTGATCAACAGTCTTTGAGTCAATAGGCTGGAATCCTCCTATACCCAATTGAATGCTGACATAGCGGGTTCTACTTTGCAAAAATTCATAAAGTATCTTACTCTTCTCTTCAATTGTGTTTAGTCCTGAAATTAATTCCTGGACTTTCTTTTTTGTTTCGGGTGTCAATTCATCCCGATCTTTATTCAAAGAGTTGATCCAAACTCCAAAATTCTCCCACGTATCCATTCTTCCATTGTATCCTTCATATTGAAATTGTGTAGGAGCTGAAAGAATGGATGGCAATACTTCTGTAGCGTATGGTCCATTTCTCTCCATCTCAATTGGCTTCAAGTTTCCAAACTCCCAGAGTATTGATGTTTCGGAAATTTTCTTGTTCATTAAGGCGTCAGTTAAATTTCGTTCTAAAAATCTTGGCGAGTTATCAGGTGGATAAACCAGTTTGAATGAAGAGCCTTCTATGCTTAAGTTTTCATCAGATATAGGATAGAAGGAAGGAATATGGAATAAGTATCTAAAATCAAGACTATATTCAAACTCAATTGTATAAGGGTAATTCCCATTAGATAAATCCGCTATTTTTACCCGATTATCTTCATAAAGACTGAAGCCTGATATAGCACTTTGGTCTTTAAAATCAGCCGGTTTCAATTTTTTTACTAAAACGCCATTCTTATCATAGACTATAGCTTTTAGAGAAGCTACACGAATTAATTTGTCATAAAAAACCCACTGTATCGCATGTTCTCCACCCTTCGCATTTAGAATTGTTATCACTTCATGTGATGAATAAGTAGCCCTATTTTCAGCCAAAATTTCAAATTTGACATCTCTCTTTCTAACAACTGCATTTGCTTTCTCTTTCAGCTCATGTGGAATGCTTTCTGCGGTCCAAGTGGTTTGCGCGGAAATTAGTCCCGTGTGAAAAAATAAAATTGAAACTAAAAAGGATCGAAAATTCATGGATTATTTGATTTTCCTTAAAACCAATTGCTCCTGCTGCTTAGCTATGACTTTAGCATAAAATTCTCTGAGATTTTGATACTCCAATTGGGTATAGAGTCCCTTATTTATTAGGAACTGACTAGTTAATGAAAATTGCCCGTTCATTTGATTAATGTTATAAATATAACGCCCTCCGTTATTTGGCAAAGCTAACGCAAGCGGTTTTGGTAGTTCTTCCACTTCATATCCATCAGGGATACTGAGCTTGATCACATCAGTATTTTCAAACCCACTTCCAAAATCAACAGGATATTCTCGCGTTTCTAACTTGAATGGGTTATCCTTTATTCCATTTCCGAAAAGGGGATTGAGGTAAATAATATCTGCCAAGGCAGAATTCTCTTCACTAAATGAAAGGTCGTACATAACCTTAAGTGGCTGGCTGACATCCTTTGTATTGTCGAACTTACTCGAATGTATGGTCCATCCACTAGCATCCTTTAGTTTGTTTAAATATGTCTCCTCACCTTGTTCAAATAAACTGATCCTCATTTGCTGACCATGATATCCTTCTTTTATAACTTTTACTACTCCTTTGAGCTTTCCTGTAGCATCAAATTGCAAGTCCGATTCGGTGAGTGTCCTTGTCTTTACATTAGATTTTAATTCAATCCATCTTGATTCACTATCAGATATTAATAGTCCGGTGCCGTTCAAGCACCTTTCCGGCAACATATTTATCGGTAAAGTTCTATCTGTTGCATCAAGTAATATAATTTGATCATTCAACTGAACAGAACAAAGAACATAATTAAATTGACTCGAAAGTGGAAATTCCTGCCTAATAAATCCATGGTTTCTCGTACTTATTGCAACAGGATTGGCATTAAACCCAGCCTTCTGGAGCATCGAGACTAACATTAAATTAATATCTGCTGAACTCCCCTTCTTTTCGTCTATCGCTTTTTTAAAGTTTCCATTGGCGTACACTCTGTATGTGCCGTCCCATTCAATATTGCTCTTTACATAACTAAAAATCTTACTCAACTTTTCCTCTTCACCTTCGGTACCCGCAATCAAAAGATCCACAATACTTTTGAGCATGGTAGACCGCTTAACCACTTCACCAAAATTATCTGAGTCCATTAACTCTTTGTTAATATTTTGCCAGGTGCCCATCACAGTCTCTACCGGTCGATTTGGCAGCCGGATAAGATATAGCTCAAAATTGAGTTTAGAAATATAGTCCCGATGGGTGGTCATAAATGGTTCTTCCTTAAACGCAGGAACATCAGCGGCAGCCCACCTAAAGTTGTTTTCTGTATATCTTACCTCATGTGATGTAAAGCTTGTGGGGGCACCTGAGCTGCCCTCAGCCCTTTGCTTATCTGTTAAGGTTATTATTCTTTGCTGAGACGAAACATCGTTAACAGTTAAGCCTATATATCCTTGTGCAAATCTGCGATACTCAAAATATTCAGGTATGTGAGCAATGTATTCACTCCATCTTGTAGGAATTGTTGACTGAAATTCCCAGTCTTGAAAATTGAATAAGTAGGGACTTGTAACTTGATAGGTAATGTCAATAACTGATCCTTCCTTTACATTAGGCAATGTTAATTTAATGTGATCCCAATTTTCATTTACATTTTCAGTGAAAATATTACTTTTTTCCAACTTAGTCTGTTGGATTTTCCCTCCTTCCAGATTTATTGTAATCGCTTTTAAGTTACTGACCTTTTCATCAATATTATTTTTTTTATAAATTGGAATTATATGATTGGCCCATTCGTAACCTTCCTTCTTCAGTATCTTTATTCTTCGTATCCTTTTGAACTTTAGGTCAAAGCCCCGGGTTTGGTCATATGTTATGATTGATTCACCAAAATCGGCAAGAACGATTGCTGGTGCCGAAGGATCCTTTTCATAAATCTCCATTTTTAAGTCTTCTGTTGGAACGTCTCCAAACTTGATAGGTGGCTTTTGCCCAAACGAAATTATTGAAAGGAAAGCCAGGTAGGTAATAGGAAATAGTCTCATGGATATGATAATTTGCACCTAAGTTATTTTATTTATTCAGAAATATACAGTTGATGTAAGGTTTCTCTTAATTGTGTCAAATTTTATGAATTTATGGCAAAATCCAGATCAGTATTCTTCTGTCAGCATTGTGGATATGAATCGGCCA
>CAYTBO010000149.1:0-4182 GCA_964436055.1 uncultured Ohtaekwangia sp. | reverse complement strand
ACAAAAGATACAATTGTTATTGCAATTGAAATATGATTTGAATCTAAAGGTTGTGGGCAAGGCGCTAAAAAAGATTGAGCCAACGAAAATATGAGACAAAGAATATACATTGACACTTCAGTAGTAGGCGGATTCTTTGATGAAGAATTCAAAGATGCTACACAACGACTCTTTAAACGACTCGAGAAGGACGAAGTTAAATTCGTCATTTCAGACCTATTAGAATTAGAGCTTATTCAAGCACCAAAACGCGTGAGTGACTTACTTTTAAACTACCCGGCTGACAGATTTGAAAGGATAGAATTGACTCAAGAAACAATGAACTTGGCCGACAAATATATCACCGAAAAAGTTGTTGGAAAGACGAGTCTTGAAGACTGCCGACATATCGCCCTTGCGACAATTAACCGTGTAGACGTGCTTGCAAGTTGGAACTTTAAACATATTGTAAACCTTGATAGAATAAAAGGGTATAATTCAGTAAATTTGAGACAAGGATATCCAACAATTGAGATAAGAACACCAAAAGAATTAGTGAGTTATGGAGACTAAGGATAAAACAAAAACATTTGACGCGGTGAAAATGATGAGAGAGATTCGTGACAAAATTAGCGATGAGACTCAAAACATGACCTTGGACCAATTGAAAAAATACATCGCAGACAGATTAAAAAAATCCCACCTAAAAACTATCGGACGATAGCGCCCAGCCCACAACAAAATACATATTCCATGCAGGGGTTTGGTGTTGCCATTTACGTGTAATCAACTAATTTAGCATAGCAAGGTGGGACAGTGACGTGTTTCAAAAACCCTGCACGTCATATGTACAAAGGTTGTGGCGCATTTCAGAATGACAGACAGATCAGTTTTAAAATTTAAATTAGTAAAATGAAGTACTTTGTATTACTCAGTGTAACAATTTTACTTGGCTCATGTCAACCATCAGAAAACGAGTATGATATTGTATTTAGTAACGGATCGATTGTAGATGGATTAGGAAATCCACGCTATACAGGAGATGTAGCAATCAAAAATGGCAAGATTGCTCTGGTGTCAAAAACAAATATTAACGTATCGGCAGATACAGTTATTGACATTGCCAACAAGATTATTTCACCTGGATTTATTGATCCTCACGCGCACATTCAAACGACAATCCACGAGTTCCCACTTCCCGAAAATTTCTTACGACAAGGCATCACTACTATCTGTGCCAGCCTTCACAGTGGTGACCAACCATGGCCATTAGATGAATATGCCAGCTCCTTAGAGGTAGCTCCGAACGTTGCTTTTTTCGCAGGCCTAAATTGGACAAGAATGAAAGTAGTGGGACTTGAAAACCGGCCTGCTACAGATGTAGAACTCGATAGTATGAAATACTATGTGGAAGAGACCATGAAACAAGGCGCACTGGGGTTTTCGGTTGGACTGATTTACGTGCCCGGTCTGTATGCATCTACAGAAGAGATTATTGGGTTGGCAAAAGTAGCCTCCGAGTATGACGGCATCTTTATCACCCACATGCGAAATGAAGGCAGTGGCCTGTTGGAATCCATTCGTGAAACGATACGCATTTCAAAAGAGGCAAATATTCCGGTACAAATAAATCATTTCAAAGCCGCAGGTGTGGCACAATTTGGCCTTGCCAGTCGTGGATTAGAGATAGTGGATTCTGCGAGACAAGCCGGTATTGATATCAAAGTAGATGTGTACCCCTATGCGGCCGCAAATACCTATGGTTATATCCTTTTCCCCGCATGGGCACTGGATGGCGGCACGGAGGCATTGGCAAAAAGATTAAATGATCCTGCGCTTAGACCTGAAATTATCGAAGGCATGAGAGAGGTCATGTTGAACGATGAAACAGGCGAAGACCTGAGCCTAATCCAGTTTAACAGTATTTCTTCAGCACCTGAATTTAACGGTAAGACCTTAGAAGACTATGTAATTGCGAAAGGTTATCCCAATACGTTGGATGGTGGTATAGCGGCAGTTATTGACTTACAACTTGCGGGTGGCTTTCTGGCGATCTATCACGAGATGGATGAAAATGATGTAATCAATATTCTTAAGCATCCCGAATCCATGATTGAAACCGATGGAGACCTGGTAGATCCAGCTAGCGAAGTATTTCCTCATCCGCGGGCTTTTGGAAGTTTCCCTAGGGTGCTTGCAAAATACGTGAGAGAGCAAAAGGTAATCACCCTGGAGAAAGCCATTCAAAAAATGACTTCTATGCCTGCCAACCAAATCAAACAATATGATTTAGGTAGAATCAGTGAAGGCGCCTATGCCGATCTGGTCGTCTTTGATGAAAACAAAATTCAAGATAAAGCCACTTATACTAACTCAAGAGAATTTGCTGAAGGCATTGAATATATGGTGATCAATGGAAAATTCGTGATTCATAACAGTAAGCTCACCGGCAATACACCAGGAAGATGGATCCGATCAGAGCATTGACCCTATTGAAATACAATTTTAAAAGCCACAATACTTAGTATCTGATTATGAGATATATTATTTCCCTTTTTGTCATCTCGATTATTTTTCAAAGCCACGCGCAAAAAAATAAAAACACAAGAGGACGCAGTTGGATTGATTCGCGAATTAAGAAAAATCCGCACACCTGAAGGCATAGAGGTGTTGGAGCAGATCACATTGAATAATGAGAAGCAGTGGATTAGCATACGCGGAAAGAATAAATCGAACCCGGTATTGTTGTTTATTCATGGCGGACCCGCTAGCCCTGTCATGCCTGTAAGCTGGGCATTCCAGAATTCATGGGAAGATTATTTTACTGTTGTGCAATGGGATCAGCGCGTGTCAGGAAAGAATTGGATTACTACCGACACCACAACAGCAAAATCAAATTTGAATGCTGAAACTATTGTGCAGGATGGCATTGCATTAGTCAACTATTTACGTGATAAACTTGAAAAGGATAAAATCTTCATCATGGGTTATTCTTTTGGTGCCAGTGTGGGCATACAAATGGCAGCGCAGATTCCTGATAAACTATATGCATATATCGGTGTGGGGCAAACTTCTCCAGGCGATTCTGAAGTTTTTCTTTACAATAAACTTATCACATTGGCTACTGACACAAAAAACGAAGAGGCACTTAAAGAATTAAAAGCAATTGCACCGTATCCAACCCCAAATGGTACTACACCTGTGAGTAATATTCTGGTGACCAGAAAATGGGCCCTATTCTATAACGGTGGCTGGTATGGCAAGCGGGATTTGAATTTATATTTTTCAATACCGGAATTGTCACCGGAGTATTCAAAAGATGATATCATAAGTCTGATCCCCAGCACATCATGGTCAACACGAAAAATAATGCGAGGTGGATCTTCACATGAGTTTAATTACAGTTTTAAAATTCCAATCATTTTTATGATGGGCGTGCACGATCTTCACACGCCTTTTGAAGCGTCAAAGATTTATAATGACAAAATTTCTGCGCCAGCAAAGAAATTTTATTCGTTTGACTACAGTGGTCATTTTCCCTTTCTGGAGGAACCCGGAAATTTTTTTGTAACGCTTGTTAATGATGTTTTACCACTCTCAAAATAACTAAGATGTCGTTTTACAAAACAATCAGAAGAGATAAAAAACGCGCCACAACAAATGATAAAATGCATTGAAACACATTTTATCAAAACGTTGTGGCGCATAGCCGGACACGAGAAAAAGTGACATCAATTTTGTACATTTGACCCTATGAATGTAAAGAACAGACTTAGGAACTCCCTTGTTAGAAAACTTCAGCAGTTGTCGACAGACAAACTGACCGAAATCAATAATTTGGTGAGTAAAATTGAAAGCCAACTTAAATCTAAAGACAAAACCTTAAAACTTGCGGGGACTTGGAAAGACCTGGATGATAATTTTTTCATTGAAATGACTGAGAAACTTCACGACAACAGGGCTAACGACAGACAAATTAATTAAGCGTGACAGAATCTCTGGTTGATACAGACATACTATCCTTTTACTTTAAAGGTGACTCGAAAGTAGTTGAAAAATTTAATGACTATCTTAAGGAGTTCGATGTAATTAACATATCAATAATCACCTACTACGAAATTCTTGGCGGACTCAGATTCAAGAAGGCAGAAAAACAGATAAAAGAATTTGAAGAGTTCGTAAATAATAATACAATCATTCACA
>CAYTBO010000148.1:0-4183 GCA_964436055.1 uncultured Ohtaekwangia sp. | reverse complement strand
AAGTGTATTTGATTTTGAGGAATAGCCTTGCTCTTGTAGTCGAGCAGGTACTTGGCATCTTTGCCCAGAAGCTTCGAAATGCTGGTTTTTGGCATATTTTGAATTAAATATTGAGGTTTAAATATAGCCCCAAGCCTTAACTACTCCAATGAAGTTTGGGGTCGATTAAAAAAAGAACCCGCCTATTACAGAGGCGGGCTATGATGATTTTCAGAATTAAGCTTTGGCTTCCTGATTACCTGATAATTTCTCTTTTATCCGGGCAGACTTACCTTGTCTTCCTTTCATATAGTAAAGTTTTGCTCTACGCACTTTACCGGTTTTCATAAGCTCAATTTTCTCAATGCTTGGGCTTAAAAGTGGGAATACACGCTCAACGCCAACTCCATTGGATACTTTGCGCACAGAGAAAGACTCTCCGTTGGTACCTTTGCCCCTGCGATATAATACCAGCCCCTGGAACTGCTGAATTCTTTCCTTAGCTCCTTCTTTGATTTTTACGTGCACGTTTATGGTGTCGCCTGCCTTGAAATCAGTGATATTAGCCCTTTTTGATGCCAATTCCTGTTCCACAATTTTCATTAAATCGGCCATGACTCGATGGTTTTTTAAAATGGACTGCAAATATAGGATTTCGTGGGCATAAAATCTGAGCTATTCAGAAATTTTTAAAATGGCTAAAAATCACCTTTCAGAAGCCCAGGCCTCCTTTTTTTAGTCCTCTCTATCGCTTGAGAATGGCGCCATTCTTCAATTTTTGACTCATGCCCGGAAAGCAAGACATCCGGAACAGACCAGCCCTTGTAGGTTGCCGGACGCGTATAAACAGGCGGAGCTACAAGCCCATCCTGAAAGGAATCTGTCATGGCAGAGCTCTCATCAGACAATACACCCGGTAGTAACCTGATTATGCTATCTGATAAAACAGCAGCAGCTATCTCGCCTCCGGAAAGCACATAATCTCCAATGCTGATTTCACGGGTTATCAAATGCTCTCTAACCCGTTCATCGACTCCTTTATAGTGGCCACAGAGGATAATAATATTCTGTAATAAGCTTAATTGATTGGCAAGGCCCTGTGTTAATAGTTCGCCATCCGGACTCATGTAAATTACTTCATCATATTTCCTTTGTGATTTTAATTCTGAAATACATTTATCAATGGGTTCTATCATCATTACCATTCCGGCACCACCACCAAATGCATAGTCATCCGTTACTTTATGTTTGCTTACGCCATAGGCTCTTAAATCATGAATATGGATTTCAACTAAACTTTTGTTTTGAGCGCGCTTGAGAATCGAGTCGGAAAATGGTCCGTCAAGCAAACGGGGAAGGCAGGTAATGATGTCGATGCGCATGGAGTTAATTTACAAGTTGCAATCAGATATCAAGAAAGCCGTCTGGCAATTTCACTTCTATCGATTTAACTTTTTTGTCTATGCTTTTTAAAAAATAATCGCTGATGGGTATCAAAATCTCTTTTTCTTCACCGGGTATAACCAGCAATGGGTTAAGCGCGTGATCGTTAATACTATTGACCACACCAAGTTTTTTTGCATTGAAAAACACTGAAAAACCAATCAGGTCAGCATTTTCAAACGATTTTCTCTTGGATTTTGGCTTAAGGGAATTTGCAATGAAAACGCCACAGCGCACAAGTTTATCCGCCTGATCAGGGCCTGTCACGTCTTCCAGTTTTATGATTGCCTGATCATTATGAACGGAAATGTCTTCAATAAAAAAAGGAATCAACCGATTGTCAATTTTGACAAAGATTGATTCCAGTTTCTTGGGAAGAGGTTCGTCCAAATGAATTTTGACGTCACCTTTCAGTCCATGTCTTTTGATCACGTACCCAACCTGGTAGCATGAGTCAATTTCCATGGTTATAATTTAAGCTTTTGGCTCTTCGCTTTCAGTAGTAGTTTCGGTTGCCTCTGGTGCAGCCTCAGCAGTTGGTTCGGCTTCAGGAGCTTCTGCTGCTTGCGCCTCAGATTCTTCTTTCACCTGATTCTTTTTCTTAAGCGCTTCAACCCTGGCTTCTCTTATTTTAGTTTCAGCTTCTTTCCTTGCTTTTGCAGCATCCTGCTTTGCTTTACTCAGCGTATCGCGTTTGCCTTCTATCTTAGACTCTTTTGCTTTAAGCCATTCAGCCAGTTTTGCATCGGCTTGTTCCTGAGTGATGGCACCTTTCACCACCCCAATCTGGAGGTGTTTTTTCAACATAATGCCTCTGTAAGAAAGCATTGCCTTTACTGTATCCGAAGGTTGGGCTCCATTCATTAACCAATGAAAGGCCCTGTCATCCTTCAGCACGATGCTTGCAGGATTGGTAAGGGGATTATAAGTCCCGATTTTTTCAATAAAGCGACCATCACGTGGTGCTCTGGCATCGGCTACGATTACATCGTACAATGCTAGCTTTTTGCGGCCTCTGCGGGCCAATCTGATCTTTACAGCCATTTTCTGTTTTTATTTAGTGGATCTCGTCCGTTTTTTTAGGACTGCAAATTTAGTGTATTTTTTCAGTTCTCCAACCTCAGTTTTACTATTGGATTTCAAAGAAATAGACGAATATATTCGTTAAAGCGATTAATAGATTTTTAATAAATATAGGCGTTAATTACATTTGTTAACTTACCATCAAAACTATGGATAAATACTCTTACATCTCCAACGCAGACGTTGGGTACGTGGATCAGCTATATCAGCATTACAAACAAGACCCATCTTCCGTAGATGCATCGTGGCAGAAGTTTTTTGAGGGCTATGACTTTTCAACCCAGCGATTTGGTGATAATGGAGGGGCAGTTTCTACTGATGGCGTCACGATTAAGGAGACACAAGTAAGGACATTAATACACATGTACAGGTCGCGGGCACACCTGAAATCGAATACAAACCCCGTGAGACCGAGGCGGGATCACAAGGCTCCCCTGGAACACAAATACTATGGCCTGACTGATGCAGACCTCGATGCTGAATTTGATGTGGGTGTGGAGATTGGGCTGGGACGAACTACACTGAAGAAGATAATTGAAAAGCTTGAAAAAGTTTACATCGGGCCTATTGGATTTGAATATAGCTACATCCGCAATCAGGAAATCTTTGATTGGTTTGTGGATAAGTGTGAAAAAGAATATTATACGTACGATCCAAGCCAGGAGGAGAAAAAGAATATTTTATCCAAACTTAACGAGGCTGTTGTATTTGAAAATTTTCTGCACACCAAATTTCTCGGTCAAAAAAGATTTTCATTAGAAGGTGGTGAAAATACAATTCCGGCTCTTCAAACGATAATCAACAAATCTGCTGAACTCGGTGTGGAGGAAGTTGTAATTGGAATGGCTCATCGTGGCCGACTCAATGTACTCTCCAATATATTAGGGAAAACATATGAGCAGATATTTTCAGAATTTGAAGGAGATGCAAGCCCGGACCATACCATGGGCGATGGTGATGTAAAATATCATCAGGGGTATGCAGGCCAGATTGATACGCCTTCCAAGAATAAGATTTATGTAAAACTTACACCCAATCCTTCGCACTTAGAAGCTGTGGATCCACTGGTACTCGGTTACACCAGAGGACAGATTGACGATGAGTATAAAGGCAATTTAAAAAAGGCAATGGCCATCCTTATTCATGGGGATGCTGCAGTAGCCGGGCAAGGGATACTTTATGAAATTGTGCAAATGTCCGGATTACCAGGTTATAATACCGGTGGCACGGTTCATTTTGTAATTAACAATCAGGTTGGATTTACAACTGACTATGATGATGCCCGCACATCAATCTATTGTACGGACCTGGCCAAAATTGTAGATGCACCGGTACTTCACGTAAATGGTGACGATGCGGAGGCGGTTACTTTCTGTTGCAAGCTGGCAGTAGAATACAGACAAAAGTTTGGTAAAGATATTTTTATCGATATGGTGTGCTATCGCAGGCATGGACACAATGAAAGCGATGAGCCGAAATTCACACAGCCAAAACTTTACAACATTATTGCAAAGCATCCGAATCCAAGAGAAATATATTTTAAAAAACTAATCGAGCGCGGTGATGTGGATGCGCAGTTAGCGGGGGAAATGGACAAAAAATTCAGAAGCGAATTGCAGGACAGACTCAACGAAGTAAAGCAACAGAAACTACCGTATAAGGTTCAGAAAATTGAAGA
>CAYTBO010000147.1:0-4285 GCA_964436055.1 uncultured Ohtaekwangia sp. | reverse complement strand
TGAACAGCGGAGGGCCGGGAAGTGGAATCTACCGGTCGAAGGATGGAGGAAAAACATGGGAACCGCTTCGCAATGGTTTGGAAAGTGGACCCAACCATCCCGTTGGCAAAACCTCAGTAGATGTAGCCTACAGCAATCCTAAGGTTGTTTATGCTTTGGTAGAGGATAAGGAGCCGCGACTTTATCGATCCGACAATGGTGGTGACTCATGGAAGCTGATGCAGCAAGATAATGCCATGGGTCAGCGGGCCGGATACTACACCAGACTGCGAGTGGCTACTGATGATGAAAACCGAGTCTACACGATAAATGTGTCGATGCTAATGTCAAAAGATGGCGGAAAAAACTGGTCTGACGAAATGGGGCCTTGGGATGCGGGCGGAGATAATCATGATATGTGGTTTGATCCGACAGATGCTTCCCGCATCATGGTAGCTCACGATGGATGCATGAACATGAGTTTTAACTATGGCAAAACATGGAAAAACATTACCGTGCCAATCGCACAAATGTATAATGTATCGGTTGACAACCGTGTTCCCTATTACGTTTATGGAAACAGACAGGATGCGTGGTCTTATCGCGGACCAAGCCGAAATCTGGCAGGGTACAACATTCCACTTAGCTTATGGCATGGAGTAGGAGGCTGCGAAAGTGGAGCGGCACAAGTTGACCCGTTTGATGAAAACCTGGTGTGGTCGCAATGCTACGATGGAGGCTTGGATGTGGTAGACCTGACCACACGGCACCTGAGGGATGTAAGGGTATGGCCAGAGTCGGGCTATGGGCATGCACCTGAAAACATGAAATACCGATGGCATTGGAATTTCCCCGTAGTACTATCAAAACATACCAAAGGAAAAGTTTGGGCTGGGAGTCAGTTTGTCCATGAGACAACCAACGGAGGTCAAAGCTGGAAGGTGATAAGTTTGGATCTCACAACAAATGATAAGTCACGTCAGAAGAATTCAGGAGGGATGGCATCCGATAACCTGATGACCTTTGATGGGAGTACTTTGTTTTCTATGGCTGAATCTCCTGTAAAGGAAGGAATCCTGTGGACAGGAAGCAATGATGCTATGGTGCATGTAACCGAAGACGGAGGGAAAACATGGTTCAGGGCATCAGACTTTATGGCAGGTCTTCCCAAAGGATCTACCATTAGGAATATCGATCCATCGAACTTTGATGCACGCACTTGCTACATTTCCGTAGATGCACATCAGGAAGGAGATTTTGGTTCATATGTTTATAAAACAACGGATTTGGGTAAAACATGGAAACGACTCCCCGTTAATTTGCCTCCTTCAAATTCCAATTTTGTTCATCAGATAAAAGAAGATCCGGAAAAGCAAGGGTTGTTGTGGTTGGGAACTGATAATGCATTATACTTTTCTCCCGATGATGGCAATAATTGGATCAGGCTAAAGAATAACCTTCCTCCGGCTCCTGTGTATGGAATTGCTATACAAAAACAGTTCAATGACCTGGTCATCGGAACCTACGGCAGAGGGTTTTACATACTAGACGATATTACTCCCATACGTGAATTGACAGAAGCTGTGCAGGCAAGCGATGTTCATTTATTTAGTGTGAGAAACGGTTATCGTTTTCGCACCCAGGATGGAATCAAGTTTGACGGTGGATTCAATGATGGATTTAATCCACCTTATGGAGCAGATATTAATTACTATCTAAAAGATAAAGCAAAGGATACCGTATGGGTGATGGTGAGAGACACTGAGGGAAATGTCATCAACAGATTTGAAGGTACTAACGAGAAGGGTATTAACCGGGTGTGGTGGGATTTGCGTCATCAGGATTTTGAAATTCCCAGGCTTCGTACAAGGCCACGCGGTAAGGATTGGGTGAAATTGGATTCCGCCGGAACCAGAGAATTATTTATCAGCGATCTGGATATTGGTCCGGGATTGAATCCTGTATTGGTCTTGCCAGGTCAGTATAGTGTGAGTATCAAAATTGGAGAAAAGGAATATAAACAGACGGTGCAGGTGCTTAGGGATCCATCTACAAAATCAACACCTGCGGAAATGACAAGACAATATCAATTGGGTATGAAATTGTATACGTCTGTGCGTATTACATTCGACCTGATCGATGAAATGGAGAAAATGCGTGCCGGACTATTGACGCAGGCAAAAGACCCGAAACGGGCGAAAGCAAGTCTTGCGCTGGAAGATAAATTGTACAAACTGGAATCTCGGTTATTCAACATCCAATTAACGGGTGCCCGGTGGGATGCGTTCAGGGATCCAATACAAATACTTGAACGGTTGTTGGCGATTGGCAAAGAAAGTCAGGTTGCAAGTGCCGATTCTCCACCAACAGACCAGCAACAAGCTGTGTACAAACAATTGGAACAACAATTGGCTGAAGTGAAAAATCAGTTTGAGTTGTTGAAGCAAACTTTGGAGTGGAAAAGAAGCGGGCTGAATTAACGAGTAGAATTGCTAAGAAAGGTTTCACAAAGTGGCACAAAGGAGGCACGGAGTTGCACAAAGTCCTTTGTGGCCCTTTGAGTTTCTTAGTGGTTCCTTTTGAAATAGCTTAAGGATTTCACAAAGTGGCACAAAGGAGGCACAGAGTTGCACAAAGTCCTTTGTGGTTCTTTGGGCTTCTCCGAGTTTCTTTGTGGAATAGCTAAGAAATAGCTCACAAAGTGCAAAGAAACCCAGGTTTGCAAAATTTATTTGCTTGCCCGCTTTTATAAGGTCTCAAAGATTACCACGTTCATAAGAATGAGTAGCATGCCGTAGAAAGTATCTTCTATTGGAATTGTACCCATGCGAATACCCAGGTTCTCAGCATTGTTGTACCACACTACTTCATTGTCTATACCTGTTCCGGTCAGCAGGCCATTCACAATAAAGAAAGGGATAAGGATGAAAAGATAAGAAAAGTAGAATTTGCTGAGGTAATCTGGTTTTAGTTTGAATTGAATGTAAATGAGGAAAATGGACAATAACAGAAATGTTACTGCTGTGTACCTTGTTGATATTGAAAAGTGCTGTAGTTGTTAGAGTAATAATCAATACAACGGTGATTGGCTTCGTATATAGTTTGAAGTAATCTCGTTAATTCCCAGATAAGAAAAGTACCAATGGTAATTGCAACACAAATCAAAATAGTTATGATACTCATGTAAATTCCATTTTCGGTTTATTGAAAAATGATTCCAATACCTGAGAACGGTGATCAAAAATACGATTTACCTCACGCTCCACAAACAGCCAATTTGCAAGACGACCCATTATCCCCAATGGTATGGCATAGTTTACTTCATCAGTCGTTTCTACTCCGCCATCAACGGCTTTAAAGTGATGCTGATGGTGCCAAAGTGCGTAAGGTCCAAAACGTTGCTCATCCACAAAATAGTATGGCTCCTGAACATGTGTAATTTCGGTTATCCAGTTCATGGGTATTCCGGGAAGAACTTGAATAACATACTTGATAATCTGGCCCGGGTACATTTTGGGCCCGCCCGATATATATGCAATTTTAAACCCCATATGCTTTGGAGTGATTTTGGAAAGGTTAGCCGGACTGGAGAAAAAATCCCAGGCTTCTTCAATGGAAATAGGCAGAAATTGTGTCCTTTTCAGGTTGTAAATCTTCATGCATTCTTACAACAACTAAACCCGTACTATGTTCCGGATCATGCCGGGGAAAATAAGTCCGTGAAATGGAAGAACTGAATACCAATAAATTCTTCCCCATAAACCAAGCGGGCGAAATGTAGCTGTTTGGTGTAGTACATCGTCTTGAATTCTGAATTCAAGCCAGGCTTCTCCCGGAAGTTTCATTTCGGCATAAAGAAGTAATCTGCCAGATTTTTTATCGGCCAACAATACTCTCCAGAAATCCAGGGCATCACCCGCTTTTAAATCGTTCGGACTTCGTCTTCCTCGTCTTATGCCAACACCTCCAAAAAGTTTATCCAGAAACCCACGGATGCGCCACATCCAGTTTCCATAATACCAACCCCGGTCGCCACCGATGCTCCAGATATTTTTAATTACTTCTTCTTTTGGCCTTGTGAATTTGATAGTTCGCTTATCCTGAAGGCATCCATGAGTAGGCACCTCTATGTAATTGAGAAATTTTTGATCAATCGTATTATGATGGATGGCATCCTTCCAACTGGAAATGACGTATCGTTGTTGGATCCGATCAAGGGTTAAACGAAGCGTTTCCTCATAACTGAGTAGTTTTATGGGAACAATTTTTTGAATTCGGTTTTCGGAACAGATAACCTCATTTTTCA
>CAYTBO010000146.1:0-4324 GCA_964436055.1 uncultured Ohtaekwangia sp. | reverse complement strand
TTTCTGGTGAATTCGCCATTTGCATCCTGCAGAAATACCATCAAGTGGTTGTCATCAGTATATTTATTGCCGATTACTGCGTCCAGGTCGCCATCCCCGTCAATGTCCACGAATGCAGGGGAAGCCACGCTGCCTACATCCAATCCACCGGTAGGGCTTATGTTCAGGTTTGTCCGAAAGGCCAGTGTAAAATCGCCATCGGTGTTTTCAAAATAACGCAGATTTGAATTAACCCTTTGGTAGGAATAGCTGTAGCCATAAAAATTATTATTATTACCAACCAGGAAATCCAGGTCCGAATCATTATCAAAATCGGCAAGTAGGGGAGCCGCGAAGCCAAAGAAATAAGACAAGCCGAAAAATGGATCTCCGGTAGAATTTGTCGCATTCCAGGGGCCACTTTGTAGGACAAACGTTGATCCCTCATTTTTTAAAAAATCAACAGCTCCATTTCTACCCACAAAAGCATCCATGTCTCCATCACCATCTACGTCAGCGAAGGCTAGTCTTACATTGTAATTGTTCCGTATTACGTTGATAAGCGGATGAATTGTTTCGGTGAAAACCCCACCGTTATTCTCATAAAATTTGGTCGAAGGATTTGCAGAGTAGTAGTAGGTGTAGGTGTAGGAACTGCCAATGAATAAATCTACATCTCCGTCCCCATCTATATCCACAAAAGTTGGTACGGCAGGCCCATATCCTCCGTACTTATTACTGGTTCCAACAATTCCATCGAAGGGATTTGATGGGCCCGTTTGTTCTACAAATATTGGGTTTGTAGCGCTGCCAGTATTCCGAAAAAAACGAGTGTAGCCATCACTGTTTCCAATCAACGCGTCATAGTCCCCGTCTCCGTCCACATCAATAAAAGCCGGGGCCGCATTATACCCCACATCCACACCACTAAAAGGATTGCCGCTTATAGATTCTGAAAAACGTTTTACCTGGTTTGCTACTGTGCCATTATTATTTACTAGAAAACGGATTTCCCCATTTAATTCGCCAACGAAAAGATCCAGATCCCCATCATTGTCAATATCAACAGCCGCTGGGATTGGTTGGGAGAAAATAAAAGGTTCAGGAAAAGGATTGGCATTGTCATTCCTTACGAAAGGGCCAATGCCGGTTTGGGCTTGTAGGGGATTGCTAACCGTAAGCGTAATTGCCAAAGTAGCACCCGCACCCGCCAGGCGCAGCTGGGTCTGCAATGACTTTAATCTTTCGTAGAGTCTCTTTAGTCTACTAACAACCGATGATTGCTTTTTTTTATTGAACTTGAAAAATCGGCCACTGTGAACGGCCTTGTCAAAACGATTCTTGAACTTCAGGTATTTACCATGGGCTGTAGAATATAGACTTTGAAGAAGCTTAAGGTGGTGGTTCATGAAAAAAATACCTAAAATTTCGTGAAATATAACTTAATTGGTTAGCATTGGCAAGATCATAATTCATCTTTAACTGTAAATTAATGTTAGTATTGGAGAATGTATATTCTACGTTAACACCGGGCCTAAAACAGCAAGTTGCGGAACTTTGGGTAAGGGAGGGGGCCATTTCAGCAGCTCAAATTGAGGAAAGGCTTAGTCAGGTGGTATTTATTGTGCGGGATTCAGAAACTGGAGAACTTGTTGGCGTATCTACGGCAGATAAGAAACGAGTCCATGCATTGAATAGCAATTATTTTTATGAGTTCCGATGTTTCATTGCAGATGCTTTTCGTGTGGCCGGATTGGACGTGAAACTTTCGCGCGAAACCTTCGATTATTTAGCCTTCATAAGCAAACAGGATCTGAATAAGCCTATTGGAATATTTACCATTTTGGAGAATGAAGGACTGAAAAAATTACCGGTTTGGCGAAGGGCGGTATGGCCGGAAATTGAAATGTATTTTGTTGGCTATACCACTTCTGGAAATCCCATACGCGTCCATTATTTTAAAGAAGCTAGGATTTAAGTTGAGTAACAATGTATTTGCAAAATGCGGATAGGGTTGGATTTTCCCAAAATACAAGGGGACTTATGGTTATGTTCAGACTATCTTCCAGTTCATCCAGCATTTGCATGGCATGGATAGAATTTAGTCGTAAACTTTCAAAGGTTGCATGCATATCAATGGATTCCGGAGGTACGCCCATCATTTGTGAAAGTTCTTCCTTGCAGAATAAAATCAATTCTTGTTCAGTCAAATCTTTTTTCATCGTTTTTAGTTAAATGGAAGGTACAAAACCAACGCTAATATTTGAAAATCTTTGGCAAAAGAACAGCCCCGTTCATGAGAATGTGAAGCAACTTTGGAAGAAGCACTTTCCATCCTTAACGGAACAACAAATGGAAGCGCGTCTGCCACAAGTTGTGTTTGCCTTGCGGACAGAAGATGGCGAGGTGGTTGGAGTTTCCACAGCTCATAAAGCGTACATTCAACAGCTTAAAAATCGTTTGTATAATTTCCGGTGTTTTATAGATCCACACTACCGGATTCCGGGTCTTGCTTCAACGCTGCTCGTGAAGACACGGGATTGGCTGGAAAAAATTCATAGAGCGGATGGCCTAGAAGAGGAACGATGCATTGGCATGATTACGCTGGTAGAGAATGTGCGGATTATGAAATTTAGAAATGAAGCGATCTGGCCAGCTTCCAAAATGGTGTACATCGGCAATTCTCCAAAAGGATACCCTATCCGGGTATACTATTTTAAGAAGGCAATGATTTGAGTTATGAGATTTTTACTGGCAATGTGGTAAGGGTACGTATGGCAAGGTTGTTATTCCAATCCGGTGGGGTGTCGGTGAGTTCAATTTTCTTATAACGGTTTAGCAGCGTTTCAATCATAAGCTGAGTTTGTATTCGGGCTAGCCAATCGCCCATGCAGTAATGAGCACCGCCTCCAAAAGCAATATGTTTATTATCCACTCGGTCCATCAAGAATTCGTCTGGTCTTTCGAAAATTTCAGCATCCCGGTTTGCAGATCCCAGACAAATGGTTAAGGTATCGCCAGCTTTTATTTGTTTGTTGCCCACCACGGTGTCTTTGCCGGCAATGCGTCCGACAATTTGAACCGGTGAGTCGTACCTCAGCAATTCTTCAATGGCTGCTGGAATTTTAGAATGGTCATTTCTGAGTTGGTCCATCACTTTCGGATTAGCCAGAAGGTTATAAAGCCCCGTACTCATTAATCCAATAGAGGTTTCTTCTCCGGCAATGAAAAGCAGAATGCAGGTGGAGATCAATTCGTCTTCCTTTAACGTTCCTTCCTGTTTATTGAGTTGAACCAATTTGCTTACGATCCCTTCATCGGGGTTAATTTCTTTTTCCTTCACAACTTTTTTGAAGTAGCTGATAAAGTTTTTAGCAGCTTCGTTGATTTTTAGAATATCTTTAAAGGAAATGTAAAGATCCAGCGCTTTAATCATCATAAATCCCTGCTCTTTCAGGTAAGCATAATCTTCTGCTGGAAGGCCCAGTATTTTACCGATCGTCATAGCAGGCAAGGGCCTACCTAAATCATGAACAAGATCGAAGGAACCAAGGGGTTTTGAAAGCAAGTGTTCAAGATTACCGCGAACAATCGCTTCTACATCACGGCTATTCCATACCTGGTGAATGAATTTTCTGATACGGGTGTGATGAGGTGGGTTTAAAAATAAAATGAAACCCTGCATGGCATTTTCTATGGCTGTGAAGTCCATATCCTTGTACTTAAAATAGCCAATCCCTTTCTTCAACCACTCAAAGCGATTCCCTACCAGAAAATCTGAACTGCGAAGAATATTTCGGGTATCCTCATAGCGTGTGATAATCCATTCTGCGGTTTGCGACCAATGAACCGGGTCTTCCTCCCTTAAGCGCTTGTACATCGCATACGGGTTGGCTATGTATTTACGATCAAACGGCCTCCACAAATGATCAGTTGGCATGGTCAGTCAGGTATTCTGTCAGCAGAAATTCGGCATAAGTATTAAGCTGAGGATAATCCCAAAAGTAAATTGGATTTAATTCGATGTTTAATTGTTTTTCCAGTTTATCCATAAGAAAGATACAACTCACGGAATCCAGCCCGAGACTATAGAAGGAATCCGTATTCTTGATTTCAACTGCTGAGATTCCAGTCTCTTTGGAGATTAAATCTTTCAGCAGGCCGATAACAGCTTCTTGCGTCATTCTTCTTTTTGCAGTTGTGCCCAAAAAGTTTTATCAGGCGTAGACAACGCCATCCTGAAGTCATTTTTTTCATTATTCATAATTCCCGGCCGTTGCATATCGGGTAGCACCCTTACATCGAAGATTTCTTCTACACTGTTTTCATATTTAATAAATCCCAC
>CAYTBO010000145.1:0-4460 GCA_964436055.1 uncultured Ohtaekwangia sp. | reverse complement strand
CTTCCCTGCTCCTGCTAACGCACCCCGTTTTTGGCCAGGCTAGCAGGTGTCGGTCAAAAAACTTAGTATGTCAATTTGGACATATGTCTAATATGACATATATTTGTATTGTATATGAAGCAAAATGGATAAGCCGCTTGTTTGGCTGCATGGAGAAGTGAAAACCCCGCCTTTTTCGGTGGGTGCTCGCTTAGAGGCTGGCATATTACTACGCAAGTTGCAGCAGGGAGAAAAGCTCTCAATGCCACACTCGCGGCCAATGCCCTCGATCGGTAGACGGTGCCATGAGCTTCGTATAGATGATGAGAATGCTACATGGAGAATTATATATCGGACCGATTCAGATGCAATTGTGATTTTGGAAGTTTTCGACAAGAAGACCAATAAAACGTCCAAGCAAGTGGTTGACAGTTGCAAGCAGCGGATTAAAAATTATGATGATAACTAAATGAGTAAAAGAAATGAATACCGCAAAGAAGAAACGTCTTGAGGCAAATGGATGGAAGATTGGTAACACAGCAGAATTCCTGAACCTTTCATCTGAAGAAGCTGCCTATATTGAACTTAAACTTGCGTTAAGCAAGGGTCTCCAGGATTTGCGTAAGTCAAAAAAACTTACTCAAATTGATCTCGCCAAACGTATAAAATCAAGTCAATCAAGAGTAGCAAAGATGGAGGCTGCCGATAATTCGGTTACTGTAGATCTTATGTTTCGCTCACTGTTTGCGCTTGGCGCATCCAGAAAAAAGGTGGTAGGAATGTTGCAGACTAAATAATTTGTCGAAATCGCCAGGCCCTTCCCTGGTCGTAGCGTCCGCTACGATCCAAAACATTATTTTCTTTCTATGAAATAAAGTAAACATATTTTAAAAATTGAGCGGACCTGCCTTTGCCGGCAGGCAGGCGCTCTTGTTCATTTTAGGTCGTAGGGCCGCTGCGCTTAACCTACGACCAGATGGTGTATCCCAAACCCCAATGAGTAGTGCCCGATTCAGTTCATCATATTTTGTAAAATTCCAACGCCTGGGTGAAAGGGCTCTTTTTTTTGAAATAAACAGGGCTGTATCATTTGGCTGAAGCATGGAAACCAAAATCGGTACAAAACTGTATATTTATCAGAACATTCAACAAAATGGCATCAAAAGCGTTCGAAAATGAATTTTTGAAATCCCTGGAATTGCTAAGCAAGGAGCAGCAAAATAGGGCAATAACTTATGTTAAGGCATTGTTGAAAAGAACCAAAAGCAATAATCAGCAAGCTTTGCTGCAATTTGCTGGTAGTTTGAAGGCAAATGATGTTCAGGAGATAAGCTCCGTTATAGAGGCAGGATGCGAAAACATTGATAAAAATGAATGGTAAAGATTGTCTCCTCGATACCAACATTGTTATCGGACTCTTTGCTAATGAATCATCCATAACAGAAAAAATCAAGTCCTTCTCCGGCAGTATCTTTATTCCAAGTATTGTTTTGGGCGAATTATTTTATGGCGCGGAGCAATCAACAAGAAAAGATGAGAACAGAAAAAAGATTGAAGAATTAGCAGAAGCTTCCTTAGTTCTTGAGTGCGACCTGGATACAGCGCGATCATACGGAAAAGTAAAAAATCAGTTAAAAGTCAAGGGAAGCCCAATTCCTGAAAACGATATCAGGATCGCTGCATTAGCAGATCAGCATCAACTCATTTTAGTTACAAGAGACAAGCACTTCAACAGTATCGTGACAATATCCATCGAAGCTTGGTAAAATCCTCTATCAGCATAAACACGCATGGAATCAAATGAAATTATAAGAAAGCAGATTTTTGAGATTATAGAAAATCAGGTAGAATCAAATACACCACCAGAGACAAAACAGACCTTAAAAAGACTGGTTGACTCAGGCTACAGTGATCAGGATGCAAGAATGTTAATAGGCCAAATTAATGATTACCATTAAAATGAAAAGATTGAAAAATGTACATCCGGGAGATATTCTCAAAGAGGATTTTCTTGATGAAATGAATCTAACCCCTTATGCTCTTGCTAAGGCTATAGGAGTTGACCAAACAAGAATTAGTCAGTTGATAAAAGGGACAAGAAGTATGTCTGCGGACACCGCCTTAAGGCTTGGTAAATTCTTTAATGTTTCACCTGAGTTCTGGTTAAACATACAGACACGTTTTGATCTCGAAGAGGAAAAGGAGAATAATAAAGAGTACGAAAACATCTCCCCATTCCAACTTAACTAAGTCTCAAAAAAAGATTGATTAATAATGAATCTCTCTCAAAAAACCGAAATTGCTAAAGCATTATCATTGTATGATAAGGGGCTGTTCTGGGAGTATGGCGAAAACGAGATACCAAAACTAGGTCCAGAACTTGTAATCCCAAGGATCACTAGGTATGGGACTTTGGAGGACATAGTGAGACTGTTTTTGATTTTTCCTGTCGAGGCGATTCAAAAGGTTGTCGCTGATGATCGAGAACTGGATATGACAGAAAAGACATTTTTAAATTACCTGTGTGTAAATGGGACTTCATTATAAAACAGTTAAGCCGGAGTTGCTGGACCTGATAAAGCGGATTTGCACCGATCCATTTTTCAATAGTTATCGGTTGGTTGGAGGTACATCTTTATCCCTTCAAATTGGGCACCGTGGTTCTGTAGATGCAGACTTTTTTTCTGACGGTCATGGTCAACCAGTGCCAGAGCTTTTGAAATATGTTTATCCCAAAATAATCAGCAAAATGGGTAAAGTGGAAGCTGCTAATGGTTGTATGGGTTTTACTGATACTGGTTTGAAATTAGACGTATTTGATTATGGTGACCCGTTCGTAAAACCCGCACGCGTCATTGATGGGATTCGTATGGCAAGCTTGGTTGATATCGGACTTATGAAACTTGATGTTCAGAATAGGCGAAGCGTCTGGAAGGATCTCATAGACCTTAATGCGATTACCGATATTCATCCGTTAATCGAATTATTGTCGACTTACAACCTACGCTATCCCCCACTACCAGTAAAACAATGCTATATGTCCCTGGTAAAGAATTTGGAAAATCCTCCTTCAATTGGTCAATTCCCATTTGAATTGATGTACAATAATTCTACCCCTGAGTCTATCATTTCAAGTTTGAGAAAGAAAAGCGTTGAAGTGTATAAATCTATTCTGCAACAACAAACTAAAGAAGCAAAATTACAGGAAAATTCCCTTGCAGAAAATAAAAAGCGTGATCAAAATAACGATGAGGAATTTGGTAATAATGGAGGATAGAAATTTTAAGAAGACGAGCGTAGGTTCGTTATGACCATCTCCTTAATTTAAGGTGATAACTTTATAGTTGCAAATAATTCCACAGTCGATTGCTTCTCTTGTTCCTAGCCGATAAAACTCTTTGCCATAGATTGCTTCATCATCCATAGAATGCGTTGGCTATTAATTTTCAAGTAATTGTGGAACCTGAGACAATTATCTTTTTGACAAAATTTCTGTAACATTCTCAGTATAAGCTCGACTTGCACTGCTATGGAACAACAAAAATATCTTTCTTACACAATTGGTGGTTCAGTAGGCTAGGAATAATGCCAATTTTATACATAACATAATGTGTTTTTTGAAAATTCCCGTACTATGCTAGTAGACAGGTTATTATGACTTAAATTTATTCCTGACTTTTATGGCAGGATTTTTCTAATACTTAAATCAAAGTGTGCATTTTCGTAATGATTTACTTTGATTGATTTATAACCGGAACATAATGAGCCGTTATATTAAATAGCTTTATAGCGAGTGAGACTTGCCAAATATTGTTGATTTACACTCCTTTAAGGTTCTGACGTAGAATAACTAATATTCCTTCACTAAGGTTTCAAGTGGGATATTCAATTGCTTGTGAAGCTTGCGCACCATGGTAAGGTTCAACTTCCGGTGTTTATTAAAAATATCAGTTACTCTGCTTTTAAAGCCAAGTATCTCAGCAAGGTCACTATTGGTTAAACCCTGTTGCTCCATTCTGTACTTAATGGCTTCCAGCGGATTATGTGCTTTTATGACATAATGCTTTTCCTCGTATTCCTTTATCAAGAGAGAAAGGATATCTGCTTCATCGCTTTCGGGTGATCCTGGCTTTGCCTGAAATATTTCCTCAAAGCGCTCCAGGGCAATCAAGTAATCCTTTTTTGTCTTAAGTATTTTGAATTTCATAATTTTCTCTTTTGGTTTCTAAAAAAATTCACCGAGTCTGCATCTACTTTATCATACTCAGCATGGGTTCCAATAAATTTTATGAACACCCAGCCTTTCAGGTAGTTTATTTCAGCGATTAGGCGGTAGTCATTATGGTTGATCTCAAATATTGCACGGCTATTTTTTATAGTTCGTGCCGTATTAAAATCCCGTGTAATGTCTCCGGGTTTTTTCCATTTTTTTGATTCCACATCATGATACCACTTTTCCAGTGTGGCTTTGCAATCGGGAT
>CAYTBO010000144.1:0-4472 GCA_964436055.1 uncultured Ohtaekwangia sp. | reverse complement strand
ATTTCCAATTCCCTGGCAATAAAAGCCCTGACCATGAGATAAACAGCATACAAAACCACCGAAGCTGGTAGCAATATTTTTCCAAACTCAATCAATGCTTCCATAGAATTATTTAAGTCAGACTTGTGTTTAAATTTAAACTAATTTTGTACTCAAAGTTAGTCGATAATTGACTAAAAAATCAGCTTTATAAGAATTTCAACATGCTGGACACTATCATACCTGTAACTTTATCAAAGAAAGCCGCTGAGGAAGTTCGGAAAATTATGAAAACAAAAAATATCCCTAAGGATTATGGCCTCAGAATAGGAATACGTGGAAGCGGGTGCGGAGGCGCTGCACTCATGATTGGATTTGATAAGCAAAAAACGGGTGATCTTGCTTACCAAATTGAAGATATACCGGTTTATGTTGACAAAAAACACACCCTGTACGTAGTGGGCAAAGAGGTGGACTTTTATGAAGGATCTGACAAGCGGGGATTTATGTTTGTTGATTCTCCTTCCTGATTTCCATTTCGCCGGAGATCCACTGACACTTTCGCCTTTTTGCAAACTCCTCCTATCGGTGGATTGAATTTTGAGATAGCAACTTCAGCATTGCTGGCCGTTTCAAATGTTTTTAGAATTTTCTGAGCAATGGCATGGGCAACCGACTCCAGTAATTTGGAAGGTTTTTCCATTTCTGTTTTCACAATTGTATAGATGTCTTCATAGTTGATTGTGCCCGATAGCTCATCATGAAAGGCAGATTCATCAAAAGAGGTATTGACCGAGATATCTACCTCAAATTTGTTTCCGGAAGATCTTTCATCCGGATAGATACCGTGATAGGCATGAAACTCAAGGCCTTCCAGTACAATTTTCCCTTTGAGTTTCATTAGTCAGATTAAAAGAAGTTAGGATAACGGACTACTGAATCTCATCAAAAAAAGATTTTTGATCTTTAGCCATTTCATGATGCGCATTCACTTCCTGTGCTGTATGCGCACTTTGATCTGCATTGGGGTGAAGATTTTGCTGAGCCTCTTGTTTTGCCCGTTTCAAATGCTGATCAGGACTAAAATTATTTGTTATACTTTTAAGCCGTTGCACCTTGTCAAGCGTCTCATCTCCAATTCGTTTTAAATTGCTTAGCAAGGTATCTCTTTCGGATTCAATGCTTTTGTAATTTTCCACCAGAGACTTCAACCGTTCCTCCATTTCGTCAAGCATTTGCCTTGAAGTGGACTCGGCTTGCTCCACCGTATTTCTGGCTTTGGTCTTAGCCTCATTCAACAACGCCTCCGCTTTTAATTGAACTTCTTTCAGATGTAATTCAGCCGCCTTATTTGCCTGATCTATCACGTTGGCACCTGTGTCCTCTGCTGTTTTTAAAGTTCTGTACAGTGAGCTCTCAACTTCTCTCAGCTTGGTTACCTCACGCTCCGTAGCCTCAAGTTTGATTCGCATTTCTTTGATCTCATCCTGCACCCGCTCCCACTCCACGGAAAGGGTAAGTAAAAAAGCCGTGACTTCATCTTTATCATAGCCACGCAAAGTTCTTTCAAATGTCTTTTGTCGAATCTCCAGTGGTGTGACTTTCATTGAACTTAATGGTTAGCAGTTGTATTCCTAGTTTAAAAAATTATTTCCCATACCGACAGTGTCCTGTCGTCACTGGCACTTACCAGTTGATTACTAAACGAAGTCCACGCCAGTTTATTGACTGAAGTACCATGTCCGGCATGCCGGGCCTTATCGATAACTTTAAGTAGCTTAAATTCATCAGTATCCCACACCTTTATGGACTTATCCATGCTACAAGTTACAAAATGTTTGCCATCCGGGCTAAATTCAATGTGATTGATCGTGTACATATGTGCTACGATATCCTGAATTGGTGCATAGTCGTTGAATGAATCCCAAACTTTCAGTCTGGCATCACGCGAACCACTTAACAAATAGCGATTTCCCGGGGTAAATTTCACTGTAAATATTGAATTGGTATGTGCCTGCCATTCTTTCTTAAGGTTATAATCCTTGAGACTGTATATTCTGATTTTGTTGTCGCTATAGCCTACAGCGAATTCGAATCGACCCGTGTTAATTGCAATCGTTCTGGCACTCTTGCCTGCAGAAGGTATCCGACCTTTTACTTCCCAATTTTTCAAATCTACAATGGTGACAACCCCGTCTCCACCGGCTATGATCAGGTCGTTTTCATGTGACTGAATGTCAAAAATATATGATGTACTGATTTTGACAGAAGCTATTTCCTTTCGCAACTGATAGTCTAACAGATGGACGCCCTCAAAATTCTGACCTGCAACCAAAAGATTTTGATTGTTCAGATAATGAATTGAATAAACAGAATTGGGAAGTTTTGCAATCAATTCTCCATCTTCCGGTGACTCCATATTCCATTTCACCACATTGCCATCCCCACCCGCAGAGAAAATATCTACAACTCCTTTACCCAATTCTAAAGCATATACTGCATCCCTATGGCCAGTCAATGAATGAATTCTACTTACTTCAATTTTGCGCATCGTGCAATTACTTCATGCTCACCAACTCAAATGTTGTTATTTTTGGTAAAATTGATGAGTTAAAGCGAGATAAACCAATGCCATTGCAGGAATTAAAAGAATTCGGATCTGAGAAAATTGCCTTGTGGCATATCACAGAAACTGAGATTTTTTTTTCACAAAATTTGTTCCAGGATTCCTATCCAAATGATATCATCAATCAACAAAAAAGATTGGAGTGGCTTGCAGGGAGAGTTTTACTTAAGCACCTGGCAGAATCCATGGGCATTATTTATGAAGGTATTGTTAAAGACCAATTTGGTAAACCCCATTTAAAGAATCAACGTCATCAAATTTCTCTTTCTCACTCATACCCCTACGTAGCTGCACAGATACATGAGAACAAAAGTGTTGGCATTGATATCGAGCAACCTACTGACAAACTGCTGAAAATCGGATCACGCGTGCTCGATCCGGTCGAACTCAAGGATGCCGGCACTGATATCATTAAACACTGTGTGTACTGGTGCGCTAAAGAGGCTTTGTATAAATTGTATGGTAAGCGAGGGCTTTTGTTCACAAATCATTTGAAAGTGGATCCATTTGACCTGAGTGAAAAAGGTGAACTGCTTGGGAGGGTTGAATTTGATGAGATCGCAATATTCGCTGAACTTCACTATATTGTTAAAAAGGAATATGTGTTGGTGTGCTCCAAAACATTTTAAGATGAAAATATTCATAGTCTTGTTGTCGTCTGTGATCAGCTTGAGCGGGTTTTCACAAACCGTTCAGGACTTCACCCTTACGAATGTTCAGGATGGAAAATCAGTATCGCTGTATAGTTTTCAAAATTGTAAAGGCATTGCTGTAATATTTACAAGCAACGAGTGTCCTTATGATATCAAATACACGGAAAGAATTAAAATGCTAAATGAGCAATATAAAGGCTCTATTCAATTTGTGATGATTAACGCACATACTGAACCAAGAGAAAATGAGAAGGCCATGGCTCAAAAATATGAAAGCTGGAAAATACCAGTGCCTTACCTTGCCGACAAGGACCAGGTGGCGATGGGATGCTTTGATGCCAAAAAAAGTCCGGAGGTTTTCCTACTCAAAAAAGAAGCTGATATTTTCAATGTAGTATACAATGGCGCTATTGATGACAACCCACTCGTGAATACCGATGTAAACAACCCTTATCTTAAAAATGCTATTGATCAACTGCTAAAGGGGGATAAAGTAAGTGTACGGAGCAACAGAGCACCTGGCTGTACCATTCGAAAGAGACGCTAAACGCCAAGATCTCCGCCATCAGAAATTTCTATTAATAGAATTTTCACTTCTTCCGCTTTTGCATGTTCACCCATTTTTTCAAAAGACATGATGAGGTTGCGCAATGTTCTTCTGATAATCTCAACATTATCACACGGTTCAAAAAATGAAGGCTGGGGTGTGAGATGAAGTTCGTTGATGTAATTTTCGATATCCTGTTTTGAAAAAATCAAACCCCGGTTGAAAGCGTTAATATAGAATTGAGTATGCTTTTCGTCCTTGTAAGTAAGAATGAATAAATTCGGAAGGTTAACCCCATAAACCGGCAATTTTAATTTTTGGGCAACCAGCAGATAGATCACGCTCAGCGTAATCGGATTACCCTTTTTGATTTCCAAAACTACATTAATCAGGGAGTTGCCAGGCGAATGAAAATTCTTACTATTGGGCCCAAATTTCAGTTTACCAAAAAGCACACTGTTGATTACTTTCACCTGATCGAAAGGATACAGATCATTTCTGAATTCCAACCAGGTCTCATAATAGATTTGCTCAAGGTCTTGCTTCAGTTGAGTAAGTTCTGTGTCGGGATATTGGTAAGTAGACACAATCCACATCCCGGTAAGCAAATCCTTTTCTTTGCCGGAGTACCACTCAACCAGTCTTTTCTTTACCAGTTCATATTGCA
>CAYTBO010000143.1:0-4492 GCA_964436055.1 uncultured Ohtaekwangia sp. | reverse complement strand
GAGTCCTTTATTCAAGAAGAAACCAATGGAAGTGTTAAAAGCTGAGTCGGGAAGCTCAAGCTCATTGAAAAGAACGTTAACCAGAACCAATCTAATCGCCTTGGGAATCGGTGCTGTTATCGGAGCCGGTATCTTTGTACTGACGGGACAAGCTGCAGCACAATATGCGGGACCAGGTGTTGCTATTTCATTTGTTGTCTCTGCTATGGCCTGTGCATTTGCAGGATTGTGCTACGCTGAATTTGCCGCCATGATTCCTATTGCGGGAAGTGCTTACACCTATGCTTACGCTACCATGGGACGCATTGTGGCCTGGATTATCGGGTGGGCATTGATACTGGAATATCTTTTTTCCGGAGCAACCGTAGCAGTAGGTTGGTCGGGTTATGTTGTCAACTTTCTCGCTTCATTCGGAATTGTAATCCCCAATGAATTGTCCAGTGCCCCTATCGTTTTCGATGCGAATAATAACATGACATTCACCGGAGCATATCTCAATCTCCCGGCAATGTTTATTGTGTTAATCATTACCATCCTGTTATACAGAGGCATTAAGGAGTCAGCCAACTTCAACAATTTTGTAGTAATCCTTAAACTTTCAGTGATTGCCTTGTTTATTGTGTTTGGATGGTTCTACATCAACTATGACAATTGGGTGCCTTTTATTCCTGACAACACCGGCAACTTTGGTCAGTTTGGTTGGACAGGAATTTTCAGAGCATCTGCAGTAATTTTCTTCGCCTACATTGGCTTTGATGCTGTGTCCACGGCCGCTCAGGAAGCCAAGAATCCTCAGAAGGATATGCCTTGGGGAATTTTGGGTTCCTTGTTTATTTGCACGATCGTTTACATTCTTGTAGCACTGGTAATGACAGGTATTGCTCCATTCTCCGAGCTTAACACTGCGGCTCCTATTGCGATAGCAATTGACAAAGCTGGTGAAGGACTTGCGTGGCTAAGTCCATTTATTAAGTTAGGTGCAATTGCCGGGTTGAGTTCAGTTATACTCGTGATGCTGATGGGACAAACACGTGTCTTCTATTCGATGGCGAATGACGGATTGTTCTTTGCTCCGTTTGCTAAAATTCATGAGAAATATCAGACACCTTATGTGGCCACTGTGATTACCGGAGCCATCGCTATTATTGCCTGTGGGTTACTTCCTATTGGAATTTTAGGTGAACTGGTATCCATTGGCACATTGCTCGCTTTTATGATTGTATGTTTAGGCATACTTCTGTTGCGCTACAAACATCCTGAATACGAGCGGCCATTCAAGACACCATTTTTTCCCTATGTGCCTATCCTGGGAATATTAAGTTGCGGAGGGGTGATGTTGTTTCTCAACCCACTCATCTTTGTAATTTGTGGATTGTGGATACTTATCGGACTAGGTATTTACTTCTTTTATGGAAGGAAGCACGCCAAGTATTGATAATGAATTGGCAAAAAACATAAGAATATTAATTACTAGACTAGGCGTTATGTTAATGATAAACAAACGCATTCCTGCCGCACCCCTAACCCCCTGAAGGGGAGCAAGGGGTGAGCTGGGGCTAAGACACTTCACAATTAACATTGCACTAGTTGATTATTTCCTCCGTTACAGTCAAAACTGATCCATTGAGTTGGGTTCGGTATTGTCGCAACGGTCTCCATGCGGGACCTCCACTGGGTAATCCATCGGAAAAGTTGAATGAAGATCCACAACAGGGATCAATCATGAATAGTCCTGAGGAGTGAGCTTCCACCGTAGCACAAGCTTCATTGGGAGTGAACGAACAATTCTTTTCAAATGCTGTGTATGATGTTGCGGAGTTTCTGTAAACGATAATTCCACGCACACCACCTCCGAGGTCACTGATGTCTTTGAATCCACCTTCACGATTGAGATCAACAAAATCAGGAAATGAAAGATTGATCACGATGTCATCAAAACTGGTCAGCGGAATAGGATCATCCACCAGATTTGGCTCGCAGGAATTAAGTAAAATTGAAAGAAGTAATAATTTACTGATTCGTGTAATCATAAAATCCTTTTCCAGACTTTCTGCCGAGTTCACCTGCATTCACCTTTTGTTCTTGTATCCGGTTTGGGCGGAATTTAGGATGTTGATGAAAGGAATTGAACATAGAAGTGGTAACAGAAAAATTTGTGTCAACACCGATGAGGTCCATTAGGCGAAATGGTCCCATTTTAAATCCCGATGATTCCATTAGTTTATCAATTGTAGCCACGTCAGTTACATTCTCTTCCAGTATTTGGAGTGACTCAACATAAAAATGTCGTGCCACCCTGTTAACGATGAACCCGGGAGAATCTTTTGCCACAACGGATGTTTTATTCAAGGAAGCCGAGAAATCCTTCATCTGACTAACTAAATCAGGTGAAGTTTTAGTGCCAGCAATCACTTCAACCAGCTTCATTATATGAGGAGGATTGAAAAAATGCAATCCGATGCATCGAGATGGATCTTTGAGCGCTGATGCAATTTGTGTAACTGGAATAGATGAAGTATTGGTTGCCAGAATTGCTTTTCCCTCATTGATCAGTTCCAGTTCGCTGAAAAGCTTTTGCTTAACATCAAGTTTTTCTACGATGGCTTCAATTATCAGGTCCACCTTGAGTTCTGAGAGTTCTGAAACAATTCTCAGCCTTAAAAGCGTTTCCTGTTTTTGTTCCTGAGTGATCTTTCCTCTCTTTATTCCCTCTTCCAGGTTTTTCTCAATGGATGCTATGGCTTTACCGGCAAGGTCTGCGTTCACATCAAACAGCGAGGTAAGGTATCCAGCTTGAGCACATACCTGAGCGATGCCACTTCCCATCGTTCCTGCACCAACAATTCCAACTGTTTTGATCTTATTCATCATAATCTTTTGCTCTCTGTTTTTTTACCACAGAGAATTTCACAGAGGTTATTTTACATCACAGTCTTAAACTGCTTCAAGAACCGGATATCATTTTCGGAATACAACCTCAAATCATTTACCCGATAGCGAAGTTGGGTGACCCGTTCAATACCCATCCCAAATGCAAACCCGGTATATTCTTCCGGATCGATACCGCAATTTCGCAATACATTGGGATGCACCATGCCTGAGCCTGCTATTTCTACCCAACCGCTGTGTTTGCACACTGTACAGCCTTTTCCGTGGCATATAAGGCAAGAAATGTCGATTTCGGCACTTGGCTCCGTGAATGGGAAAAAAGATGGTCTGAAGCGAATCTGGATGTCCTTGCCGTACATTTCTTTGGCAAAATGATACAGCGTCTGCTTAAGGTCAGCAAAGCTCACGTTCTTGTCTACATACAACCCCTCCACCTGGTGGAAGAAGCAATGGGCGCGGGCGGAGATAGCCTCATTGCGATACACCCTGCCCGGCATGATGGAGCGGATAGGTGGTTTTTGTTTTTGCATTAATCGAATCTGCACATTGGATGTGTGCGTTCTTAAGAGCATGTCGGGATTCCTTTCCACAAAAAAGGTATCCTGCATCTCTCTTGCCGGATGATTTTCCGGGAAGTTGAGGGCCGAGAAATTATGCCAGTCGTCTTCTATCTCAGGGCCATCGGAGACATTAAATCCCAGTCTCTCGAATATCTGAATGATTTTATATCGAGTCAGATTGAGGGGATGAAGGTTGCCAATTTTATCTTCAATGGGTGGAAGTGTAAGGTCAATATCGATTTGTCCTTCTTCAGATTTTGCCGCCAAGGCTTCTTGTAAAGACTTAAACTTAGCTTCCGCTGCCTGCTTGAGTTCGTTCAGCGCCTTGCCCACCTTCTTTTTCTCCTCACCGGAAAGTTCTCGAAACTCATCAAACAATTGAGCGATGACACCCTTCTTGCTGATGAATTTCAGGCGGAAAGATTCGAGGGAGTCTTTGGTGGTGACGACATTATCGTTTAGTTCCTTAGATAGTTTTTGTAAAAGTTCCTGCATTCTTCTGTGCCCATTTTAGCCCAAAATTAATCAATAAACAGAGGACGACAACTAAGGGGATAACAACGGTATCCCTTTGATTTTGCAACAATAATCCAAGACTAATGAATGAGAGATTAAGGATACAGATTCTTATCACTGTAGCAGCATGATCATACCCTAACTTCAAAAATTGATGATGAATGTGATTCTTATCAGCCCGAAAAGGAGAGAGCCCTTTACGCAACCTGAATATCACAACCCTGGAAGTATCAAAAATGGGAATGATAAGGATACAGACTAGCATCCCCACTGAACTATCAAACTTCATAGGATGAGTAGATTCCAGCGATTCATTTGTGTTGAGGAATTGTATTGAAAAAAAGGAAAGTGTCAAACCAATTAAAAGGGCGCCCGTATCACCCATAAAAATTTTAGATGGTTGCCAATTGAAAATAATAAAAGCGAAGAGTGCTCCCGAGATACAAAAAGAAATCAGACTAAAATACAATTCATCAATCAGGTAAAACCAAATTCCAAAAAAAGTCATGCATATTATTCCGACTGAA
>CAYTBO010000142.1:0-4606 GCA_964436055.1 uncultured Ohtaekwangia sp. | reverse complement strand
ATCGTATTGTAACCCGTCACCATGGCCCACCCTTCAATACTGGGAATGATTGCCGGCTTGCCATTCAATTCTGTAACCTCTTCTATCCTACCCGTAAACTTTGATCCAATAATGCTCTCATGAATGAATGGTTCTCCTGGTTTTAATTTTCCCTTCGCATACCACTGTGCCAGTCGGGCAGAGGTGCCCGTGCCGCAAGGAGAGCGATCGATTGCTTTCTCACCATACAATACTGCATTTCGAGCTGTTGATGCTGGATCAATGGGAGTACCAGTCCATAAAATATGGCCGCAACCTTTTATCGTGGCGTTTTCCGGATGAACGAACTGATTTTTCGCATTTATATCATCACGCAATTCACGACCCCAGACAATCAATTGATCGGCTGTATAATTTTCCAATCCCTGAAAACCAGTTTGCGGATCGATGATGGCGTAAAAATTACCACCGTAAGCAACATCAATAGTCAGTTCGCCCAGGCCGGCACACGATGCGGTTATGTTTTCTGCAGCCAGGTAAGCTTTCACATTGCGTAGCTTTACTGATTTTACCTTTCTGCCTTCCTGCTTGTAATCCACCATCACCAAACCGGCCGGTGTTTCTACCCTCAGTTTTCCGGGTACTTTCGGTACAACCAACCCTTGTTCGATGGCAATGGTTACGGTGCCAATCGTTCCATGTCCGCACATGGGAAGACAACCACTTGTTTCAATAAATAAAACACCAATATCATTTAGAGGATCAGATGGCGGATACAAAATGCTTCCACTCATCATATCATGCCCACGTGGTTCAAACATGAGTCCCTTCCGGATCCAATCATACTCCCGAAGAAAATGCTGGCGTTTTTCACTCATGTTGGCACCTATTAGGTGAGGACCACCACCGGCTACCAACCGCACAGGATTCCCACAAGTGTGCGCGTCAATGCAGAAAAATGTTTTATTCATGTTTTTTACCGCTATGGTGCAAAGACCCTCTCCTTGTGAACCACAATCTCAGAGTCCAGAATCTCAAGTAAAATTTCATCAAGTTGCTCTCTGGATAGTAAGTCCATAACTATTGTGAATTAGAATCAGTCTTTGCGACTCAGCGTCTTTGCGGTAAATCGTTTCACTTCTTCCACTCCCCATTATAAATCCTCCATATCTTCAATGGATTGGATTCTTTCAATTCATCGGGTAAGAGTGAATCGGGAAAATTCTGATAAGCAACGGGTCGGGCAAAGCGCTTTAACGCATCAGTACCCACAGCGGTAAACCTGGAATCGGTTGTGGCCGGAAATGGTCCGCCATGATTTTGAGAAGGACAAACTTCTACTCCCGTTGGCACGCCATTTACAATAAGCCTTCCAGCCTTCTCGGTAAGCATATTAATCAGGTTGTTATATTTTGCAATCTCAGCTTCATCTCCAATTATAGTTGATGTAAGCTGTCCATGAAGGTGGTTGACTACTGTATTTAATTCATGCACATCCTTGCATCGGATAATTAATGAAAAAGGGCCGAATACCTCTTCTGCCAACGAGGGATTTTTTAGAAATTCTGATGCCGGTGCAGAAGCAATCGTAGGCCTGCCCTGGTTCTTATCGCCTTTCTTCGATTCCTGCTCAGCCTGTACTTCCAGCGTTACTCCTTTTTGTGCCAGTGCTTCCGACATCCGCTTCACATAGTTTGCAGCAATGCCTTCGTGCAGCATCTCTGCCGGTAATGTTTTTTTAATTTCTTCTGCGAGGTAATTGATAAAATGAGTTAACCCTTCATTCTCAACGGCAAGAATCAAACCGGGATTGGTACAAAATTGACCCACACCCAGAGTAATTGAAGAAGCTATTAATTTTGCTGTAGCTTGAAAATCTTTATTCAACGATTCCGGTAATAAAATCACCGGATTGATGCTGCTCATCTCGGCAAATACCGGAATGGGAATTTCTCTTTTATTCGCCAGATCAAACAATGCCTTACCACCAACAAACGAACCCGTAAATCCCACAGCTTTTGTTTGACTGTGTTTTACCAGTGCCTGCCCTACTTCAAAGCTTGCCCCGTGCAAATGCTGAAATACACCTTTGGGCATTCCTGTTTTGCTCATTGCTTTCTTGATGGCACCCGCTACAAGCTCCGATGTTTTGGCATGAGCAGGATGAGCTTTTACAATAACAGGACATCCGGCTGCCAGCGCAGATGCTGTGTCACCGCCTGCTGTGGAATATGCCAAAGGAAAGTTTGCAGCACCAAAAACAACCACGGGTCCCAATGGCACCAGCTTTTTTCTTATATCAGGTTTTGGAGCTGGTATGCGATCAGGAATCGAAGTATCAACCCGCGCCTCTACCCATGAACCCTGTTCGACATAGTCAGCAAACATACGGCAATGCCCTGTGGTGCGGCCGCGCTCTCCAATAATTCGTGCCTCGGGGAGGTTAGTTTCCGACATGGCCGTTTTCACAAGCTCATCACCCAAAGTTTCTATTTCATCAGCTATCGCACGAAGAAATTCTGCCCGTTTCTTTCCACTAAAATTTTTATAGGAAAGAAAAGCAACATGTGCCCCGTTAATTGCTGAGTCGACTTCTTGAAGTGTTGCGTCTTTAAATGCCATGGCTGTTTGTTTTTAGTTCTATTAGGATTGATACAAATTAATTCTGCATCGATATTATTCCAAAAAGTTGATAATTAGACAATGGATCAATTGACAAATTGATCAACTGCATTTATACAGTTGTCAGCTCTTTTAAAGCAGGTCTGTTTTTAATCCCATCCCGGATGATTTTAAGAACCCTTTCCCGCTCCTCTCCTATTAATGGCAAGCGTGGAGGGCGTACATGTTCAGATCCTATTCCCGTTTCCTTTTCCGCCAGCTTAATATATTGAACCAACTTGGGATGAATATCCAGTTCCAGCAATGGCAGAAACCATCTGTAAATTATTAATGCCTCATCCAGCATTCCCTGCTTTGTGAGATTATAGACCGCAACTGTTTCTTTCGGAAATGCACAAACCAAACCTGCCACCCAACCTTCAGCTCCGAGGACCAGTTCCTCCATAGCCAAAGTATCTACACCGCATAACAATTTGAACCGATCACCAAAACGGTTGATCATACGTGTCACGTTTGATACATCGCGTGTCGATTCCTTCACAGCCTGGATATTTTTGCAGTCTGCCAACTCATCAAACATTTCGAGGGTTACCTCTATCTTATAATCCACTGGATTATTGTAAACCATGATTGGCAATGATGTTGATTCAGCAACAGCTTTGAAAAAAGCAACTGTTTCCCGGTGATCAGATTTGTAACGCATGGGAGGCAACATCATCAATCCCTTGGCTCCACAATTGCCCGCCTCTGTTGCAAGTTTTACTGCCTCTGAAGTACTTCCTTCTGCAATGTTCATCACCACGGGCACTTTACCCTCCACTCTATCGACTGTAAACTTCACCAAATCAAACTTTTCATCATTATTTAGCACACTCGATTCGCCCAACGTACCCCCGAGTATCACGCCATGAACACCGGCATCCAGTTGTGCGTTCAGATTCTTTTCGAATAGGGAAAAATCAAGTTTGAAGTCAGACGTAAATTTGGTGGTGAGTGCAGGGAAAACCCCTTTCCATTGTATACTCATTGTCTAAAAGTCTTAATTAGATTGGCGCTTCAAAGTTAAGCCTATTGAATTTTGTATTTAAGATGGCTAATGTCCATTTTTGATATTATTTTGACTTTTTTATGATAAATAATGGTTATATACTATCAAAATAATAGGAATGAAGGTCATTCCATTTAAAGTCCCACAAACACGAAGAGAAGCTTTCCGCATACAAACAGACAGATTGCCTCACTTCTATGACAAGCTTCACCAGCATCATGAAACACAGATTATGTGGATTGAGCAAAGTGAGGGCACACTCATAGCCGGTGATTATGTTGGCCGATTCGAGCCTGGTGATGTATATATCATTGCAAGCGATCAGGCCCATGTATTCAGAAACGATGATTCATTTTATACAGATGGGAGATATATTCAAGCAAAATCCCTTTCCATTTACTTCGATGAAACCTATTTTGGTGAAACCTTTTGGCAGCTTGAGGAATTGGAGTCCGTAAGAAGATTTTTTCAGGAAGCATCCAGAAGTTATAAAGTTATTGGCCCAGATAAAGAGCGGGCAAAGTCAACTATCAATTTGATGATATCGCAGCAGGGACCAGAAAAAATAATTTCTTTTCTGAGCTTGCTGAAGTTGCTTGCGGATTCTTGTGATCTCCAGCCACTAAGTGTGACAGCAAGCATGGAAACCTACAGCCACAATGAAGGCAGGCGAATGAATGATATTCTCCAGTTTACCTTTAGGGAAAGTCACAGAAAAATTTATATTGACGAAATTGCTAAAATTGCCCACCTGTCACCGGAGGCATTCTGTCGTTATTTCAAAACCAGAACTGGAAAGACCTTTACCAACTTTCTCAATGAAGTAAGGGTGAGCAATGCCTGTAAACTGATTATCAACCGCGACTTCAGTGTGTCTGATGTTTGTTATAAATCTGGGTTTTCAAATGTTTCAAACTTCAACCGCGCCTTTAAAAAGGTGACAGGAAAGACACCATC
>CAYTBO010000141.1:0-4672 GCA_964436055.1 uncultured Ohtaekwangia sp. | reverse complement strand
TACATATTATGAAAATGGTAGCAAACGGTCTGTTGAAGGAATTAAAAACAAGAAACCTCGGGTAAACCAGTTCTGGTTAGTAGATGGAACGCCCTTATTAAACAACGGAACAGGTATAGTAAGTGAGTATCTTCCAGCAAACTCTAGAACATTGTACAGAGAGATTGTAGACTCTATTGTAATTGCGGATTTTGCTGTTCTGGATGGGAAAAGTGATACTATTTTTACTTTAGTTCAAAAGCCTGCTGAATATATAGGGGGGATGGAGCGACTCTATAAAAATATTTCAAAGGAAATCCGTTATCCGGCTAATGCCCGCAGAAAGGGAATTGAGGGTCGGGTTTTCATCGAATTTATCGTAGATGAGAGTGGTTATTTAAGGGACGAAACAATAATACGAGGAGTATCCGAAGATTGCGATGAAGAAGCCCTACGTGTTCTGCGAAAACAACAAAATTGGAACCCCGGTTACTATAAGGGCAGACCGATAAAGATGAGAATGGTGCTTCCTTTGACTTTCAAGTTAGGGTAGTTGCTTTCTATCCGAATGAAGACTACGGGTGGCTATCCCTCTTCAGCAGCCCTTGTCGGTTATTATTTTTTTTTATTTAAGGAAAAACCTGCTTTTTATCGCTCCTTTTTTTGAGATAGTTGATTATTGTTGCAGTTATGCCATTGATCATATGGGGTGTTTTTGCGCTAAAGGATAAAGTATCCAACTCACGAAAAACTAATTCCCCTTCGGTGGTGTGATCATAATATGTGCTCTATGCGTTCCGGGATCCATAATCCAGGGCATACCGGGAGCAGCAGGCTTTAGTGGAAGCCCGGTGCTTTCTGAAGTTGCAAATGGAATGTATACAACAGAACGTAAATGAGCGCCTGTGACTTCTCCAGTCTCCGTATTGTAAACTTCATCTCCTCCCGAAAGAACATACAAACCTGAGCCTTGAGGTATAATCAGCTTTCCAGCTTTCACTTCTTCTTCTCTGATATCAAAAATTTCCTGAAAATTCTTTCCCTGGCTTTTTAGTTCTCTACCGCGTGCCATAAAAGCGTCCAGGTCTTTATAATAACAGGCTACATTAAATCCTTTTTGTCCTGGGTCATCGGCAACACATACCATATTGTTATCGCCATTTTTCAGGACGATAAACTCTCCTTTTTCAGAATAGCCATATACATGAGCTTGTTCTCTCATCTCTTCCGGTGCTGCCATCAGTGCTGCCTTGATTTGTGATGCAGAAGAAGGAATGTTTTGAGCCCAAACAGACGAAATGATGACCATTAGTGCGATGAAAGTAAACAGTGGTTGCATATTCTAATTTTTATTTGAAGTTAACTTTATTCAAATTCTTATTCAACCCTGAGGTGGCACAACTTTTTTACCTACTAAATTCGGTCATTCACCTACAATCTGCCGGAAACGGCCTATTTACCGTTGTGTCACCATGTGTCTTAACATACTTTTGACTCATAATCTACTGAAACATGGAAACAAACGACAAAAGCAATCAGATGAGTTCATCGAACGGAGGCAAAGTTTTATCAGGAATAATAGTTGTTGCGGTGGGCAGTATACTACTGGCCAGACAAATGGGCGCAGACATTCCTCGTTGGTTTATCAGTTGGGAGATGTTGTTAATAGCTATTGGTTTTTATATAGGAGCAAAACATTCGTTCAGAAGCTGGGGTTGGATTATCCCTGTGTTGATCGGTAGCGTTTTTTTATTAGACCACGTAATCCCAGACCTGAACTTCCGGCCCTATTTCTGGCCAGTGGCCATCATTGCAGTAGGGCTTGTTATCATCTTTAAACCCCGCAGGAACAACTGGCATAATGCGGGTTGGAATAGTGGTGTGAATGCCGACACCTGGGACTCGTCAACCAGAGGAAATGATGAAGATTATCTTGATTCAGTTTCAATATTCGGTGGGATAGAAAAAAATGTGGTGACCAAAGACTTCAAAGGCGGAGATGTTACTACATTTTTTGGGGGCTCTTCGATTAATTTGAGCCAAGCTGATATAAAAGATAGAGCAGTGCTTAACCTCACGCAGGTTTTTGGCGGTGCGCAACTGGTGATTCCGTCCAACTGGAAGTTACATTCCGATGTAGTGTCAGTGTTTGGTGGAATAGAAGATAAGCGAGTATTTCAAAAGGATCAACCTGCAGAAATAGGTAAGACATTGATCCTGAAAGGTACCTCCATATTTGGCGGTATAGAGATTAAGAGTTTTTGAGTGTAAAATTTTAAACTAGATTTATATGAATTGGTACATTGCCAAAATCGTTTTCAATATAGTAAATGGATCTGGAGAGCATAAGCCACAATTTGATGAACAATACCGCCTGATCAAAGCGGATTATTTAGAAGAGGCTTTTGATAAAGCAACCGTAATCGGACAAGGTGAAGATGAGATATTAATTAATGACCATCAGGAAATTGTACGATGGGAGTTTGTGAATGTTTCTGAATTGTATCCCGTCAATGAACTGCAGGATGGGATGGAACTTTTTTCAGCAATTCATGAACCAGATGAAAGAAGTAACTTCATCGATATCGTCCACATGAAGGCAGCCTATGTTCAAAGTAAATTTGAAGCCGAACGCGAAAAAGTTCAATGAGTGAAAGTCGCAAAATTTTACTGGTTGAGGTTGGATGGTGGTTCGTTTGGGTGCAATTTCAAACTGCAGCCATCCGCTTTGCCGGTTTCGATTGGCAGACAAGTCTGACAGATGCCGGGATTTCAAATTTTATTTTAGGTTGGCAAAGCTATGTGGTTATTATGATGCTGCGATTTTACCAACCCAAAAAATCCCGCATTTATTACCTGTTATTGTGGAGCGCGGCCTTAGCTGGAATTTGTGTACTTGTAATTGAATTTATTCTTAGCATAATTTATGAAGACAACCAACAGTACATTTCATTTCTTGAAAATACATTGGTTATGCGCTTTGGCTTTTCTTTTCTTATGCTTGCTTTTGTTTCGTTGCTGGGGTGGGTATGGTATTATATGCAAACTCAACAACAAGCAGAAAGCAGAAAGGCTGATGTGGAAAAATTATCACGAGATGCTGAGTTATATAGTCTGAGGCAACAGTTGCAACCTCACTTTTTATTTAATAGCCTTAACTCGATAAATGCGCTCATTGGTTTGGAGCCTGAAAAGGCACGGCAAATGGTACAGCAGTTGTCTGACTTTTTCAGGGGCACATTAAAAAGACAGGAATCTCACAAAGTCACGTTGGATGAAGAAATGGAGCAACTCAAGTTGTATCTTGAAATAGAAAAAGTGCGATTTGGACATCGGTTGAAAACTGAAATAATAACTGATGATCAGTGTTCAGCCATGATGGTTCCATCACTTTTATTACAACCAGTTGTTGAAAATGCAATTAAATTTGGGTTGTATGACGTAACCGGTGAAGTGACGTTAAAGATTCAGACCGAAGTTCAGCATAATATGCTGAAAATTTGTGTAGAAAATCCGTATGATCCTGAGACGGCTGTTCCGCAAAAGGGGACAGGTTTTGGATTGCATTCAATCGAACGAAGACTTTATCTGATATACGCAAGAAATGATTTGTTGACCACGGAGAAACATGATTCATTGTTTAAGACTTGTATTCTTATCCCGCAATCGGTATGATCAAAGTGATAATTATAGATGATGAACCCCTGGCGCGAAGTATAGTTAAAGAATACTTATTGTCACACGCTGATATGAAATTGGTAGCGGAATGTGGAGACGGATTTGAAGGTGTAAAGTCAATTAATGCTATGCAGCCTGATCTAGTTTTTCTGGACATTCAAATGCCTAAGATTACTGGCTTTGAGATGCTTGAGCTTATTGAGCAGCCACCCGATGTTATTTTCACCACCGCTTTTGATGAGTATGCAATGCAAGCGTTTGAAGCCAATGCCATTGACTATTTATTAAAGCCGTTTGGTCGTGAACGATTTGACAAAGCTATTCAAAAGTGGAAGAGCAAAAGTGATAAATGGAATTCCGTTCATCCGCTTTTGGAGGACCGAGTAAAGCAACCTGATGAACGAAACAGGGTGGTGGTAAAATCAGGAAATGCAATTAAAATTTTGCCGGTTTCCGAGATACACTTTATTGAAGCGTATGATGATTATGTAAAAATATTTTCTAAGGATGGGTTTCATCTCAAAAAGAAGACCATGAATTTCTTTGAAAAAAGCCTTGATTCAACCCAGTTTGTTCGTGTGCATCGTTCTTATATAATCTCTCTGTCACAACTTACAAAGATTGAAATGAAAGAAAAGGACAGTCATATTGCCAAAATGAAAGATGGGACTGCGATACCCATGAGCAAATCAGGTTATTTGAAACTGAAGGAGATTTTGGGTTTGTAATAGCTTATTGTGTGAACTAAAATATTGTATGATTAAAATATTCATATCACTGGCTATAGTATGCGGAGTGATGTCGTGTCGTATGGCAAAACAGCCGGATGTTCAACAAACAGATCTTCCCTCCGGTGAAGTTGAGATAATAGTACCTTGTTCCGGGCCTGAATATTTTACAGATGATGAAGTCTTTCGTTCCAATGCTGTTGGTGAGAGCTTAGACTTGTCTGTTTCGAAGAGAAAAGCCATGACCAATGCACGGGCTGAACTGGCAGCCAGCATTCAAACTACCG
>CAYTBO010000140.1:0-4692 GCA_964436055.1 uncultured Ohtaekwangia sp. | reverse complement strand
AGGACCAACATCCTCTTTGTACTGCTTGGCCATCACCCGTACGATCTGCGCAATATGATTCAGGTCGTGGGCTACCCAGGTTGCCAGCAACTGCCGTAGGGTAACTTCACCGAATGCCGGATGAATTCCTTTTTCATCCAGTTGTTCGTCTTTTATGTTTAATGATTTAAGAAAATCAATGTTTTCCTTTCGCAGCATGTTGAACTCATCCAGCAGGTACTTCAGGGATTTTCCCTTGCTCTCCTCAAATTGGGCAAACCGATCGTATGATTCAAATGCTTTGTTCTTGTTGTTGGAAAGAATAATTTTCGCTCTGGGTATCCAGTCGGTTTTCTCTCCATGAATCAGATGGCCCACGATATCGAAAGCGCTCCAGGTTTCTCCACCTTCATTGGCGGAAGTCCAAGCGAGTGAAAGATCCAGCAATAGGGTAGTAAGTACCTGAGGAGTGCGCTCAAGAATTTCTATTGACTTGTTTATTGTGAAGTTCATAATGTATCATGCGTGGTAATAAAAATTTCTCAATTTCATGGTCAGGTTTATTTTCACAGCAAAGACGCAAGGACGCTAAGAAGTTCAAAAATTATTCATTCATGAAAATGGATAACGTTAAAATGCAATCTCTGGTTTACCGGTCCATGATCGCTTCATTTCCTTCGCCTCTTTTATCTGTTCCCTTGTCATAACCAGTTATCTCTCCTTTATCATTTCGGATGATGCGGATGCCATGGGCATTGCCAATGCTTCCCTTTACGATCTTGTGACCTCTTTTCCGCAGTGCCTCGCACACATCCTCCGGCATATCTTCGTCTGCGCGGATTATATCGGGTTCAACAAAAGAAATTTTTGGTGCATCGATAGCTTGCTGCATGTTCATGTTGAAGTCAATGAGATTGAAAATGATCTGGGGTACATTTTGCGTGATTGTGTGTCCGCCCGGAGTACCGAGAGCTGCCCAAGGTTTTCCGTCTTTCATTATGATGACAGGACAATCACCAGAGAGTTTGTGTTTTCCCGGAAATGCATCCATGGGATTTCCCTTCGGCTCGAAAGTAGAGTAGGCCATGGAGTTGTTCATCCAGATGCCGGTTCCTTCCACCATCACCCGACTGCCAAATACATTGCCCAGCGTTTGTGTTGCGCTTACCATATTGCCCCACTGGTCTATCACGACAAAGTGAGTTGTGTTTTTACTATCCGGGGCGAAGGGAGGTACGAAGGTGCTGGCGCTGTCCCTTCTCAGGGAGGCAGCCCAGCTTTTCAATACTTCGGGTGACAGTATGCTGTCTATCGGTGCCTTCTTCACTTCTGGATCAAAAGAATATTGCAACCGTGACTTGTAAGATTCTTTTGTCATCTCGGCAAACAGGTGCAGGTAGTCAGCGGAATTATGCTGAAGGCCTTCTTCATCCAATGATTTCATCAGCCCCAGGTTCACAAAGGCGGCAAATGAATTGGCGGGTAGCGATGCGGTGTATACCTCATAACCTTTGTAGGAAATCACAAGTGGCTCGCCCCATTCTGCTTCATTCTTTTGCAGGTCTTCCAAGGAAAGAAAACTTCCGATGGCTTCCATCTGTTCACTGATGGCAGTGGCCAGTTCTCCATTGTAAAATGAGGTTGTTCCATCTGAAGCAATTTGCCTGAATGTTTTTCCCAAATCCTTTTGGATCAAATTCTCACCGGCCTTCAGCGGTTCGCCATTGTTTCCATAAAATGCTTTTGTATAATCTGAAAACTGAGGAAACGCGTCACCGATAAAATAGGCCGTTAATTCGGAGATTGTAAACCCTTCTTCGGCAGTACGGATGGCACTTTCAAAAAGCGTATTCCATTCCAGTTTTCCATATTGGGTGTGCATCGAAGACCAGGCATTGAGGTTGCCGGGTGTAGAGATGGATTTGGAGCCTACCCTGTTTTCCATGAACCCGGGGGTAGGTTCCCGCATCAGGTCTGTATTTGTTTTTAGGGGAAACCTTCCACTGGGATTCAGGAACCTGATTTTTTGTGTTTCAGCCTCATAAATGAGTATGGTGCCATAGCCACCGATGCCCGACATCATGGGCTCAACTACATTTAAAGTAGATGCCACAGCAATGGCCGCATCAAAAGCATTGCCGCCTTGTTGCAGTATGTCCATGCCTGCTTTTGTAGCCAGGGGATGGGCAGAAGAAATACTTCCTGTTTGTTTTTCCGTATTTGTCTGACAAGCTGTTGACGCGATAAGCAGCAACGTGGTAATAACGGCAAGGTGTTTAAGTAAAGAGGGCATGATGCTGTTGATGGTTAAGTGAAAGTCGCACCAAGATAGCAATAACCCGGCTATTGGGGACCTGGCTATTCGGGATTTGCAATTCCGAATCCTGATTGAGTAGATTTTAAATCTGATTCATATTTAGAATATCAAAATTCTTTCTCTAGTATTTCCGACACACGTTGCTTTAATTCAGGCAAATCATTTTTCACGGCATCCCAAACAATTCTAAAACTGATAGCATGATATTCATGCAAAATGAAATTTCTAAATGATCTTACCTGGTGCCAGGGGTATGGATACTTATCTAATATTTCCCGATCAATATGTTGAATTGCCTCGCCAATTACAGCAAATTGAAACAGGGTAGCACTAATTACCTGATCGTTTTTCAAAAACGAATCCCGGGTGTGCTCTTTCATAAATGACTCAATTTGAATAATGGCTTCCATAAGGTGCTCAAGCCTGTCCTTTGATGTAACCCGCTTATCTCTCATAGATCAACTTCAACTCGGGCCTTATTCTTTGCATCACCTGTGGCCGAACAGCTTCGTTCATTACCACATCTACTGTTGTGCTTAGTCGTTGTTCAAGTTGGTATTTTATTTCGGAGAGGTCGAAAAGTGAGAACTTTGAGGTGGCAGGCACTTCAATCATCACATCAATATCACTCGCATAATCATGCTCGTTTCTTGCAAAGGAACCAAAAAGCCACACTTTGTCTACTCTTCCATCTCTCAAAAAATACTCACGTATTTTCCTTATGGTTGTTTTTTGACTATGTAATTTTCTCTTGTAAACCATTTTTTGCTCTGCTACTTTCAATGCCTTCAATGCAAATTTTTCATCCTCGACTTCGTAAACTAATTTGTCTGATAACCAGGCAATGAGCAAATCATTTTCTTTCACTTTAAAATAGTCAGCCAGTTTTACAACTTGTTCTCGTGAAGCTTTTCTTTGGCCTCTTTCTATTTTACTGAGTACAGCCTGATCAATATCGAGATAGTCCGCAACCGTCCGCAATGGTAAGTCTCTTTCTTCCCGAAGCCTTCTAATGCCATCACCCAGGCTTTTCATTTTTTTTGAATTTGTATCTCTTGACAAATTTTGTCAAAGTTTTTCAGTTAGCCAACAGGCAAAATCGCTTTATTTTCTATGTTGCTGCCGATTCTCTTTTGGTTTCACCATGTTTTTCTTTGTAATTGTCTGGCGTAACAGTCCAGATTAGCTGAAAAACTATAGCGCCTATACCTGTCCAAAGAACATCGTTCCAGTCAAAGTGTAATTTTGTTGAAGTTGTTTGAATAAATTCCCATGATATAAGGCCCGCTACTGAAACTAAGTTTGCTGCAATGTGCTTTTTTTCGTTAAACCATTTATTTCTCCATCTCATTTGTGGAATTAAAATAACGAACAATGCCGGTATTCCAATTCCAGGGAAAAAATTGGGTGCAACGCCCAACAAGTATTTTACCGTCATGCTATTCCCATCGTAATTGGGTCTGATGTTGTCTATTATTTGCTGGTATGCAATAAAGCAAAGTGCAAACAATACAAACCAATAATATAAATGCTTCGATGTCTTCATTGGTTGTAGGTGTACGGGTTAATTAGGCGGTTGTTTTGCCTTTCATTTTTCATAAAGCTATTCAATCGTCATTTTCTTTTCAATTAATTTTGCTCCAGGCCATTTGATATTATTGCGCAGTGAGCGATAGTGCATGGGTTCACCACCTAGCGAAGGTCATCATAAGGGTAGGGGATGGTGCTTGTTGGTGAGCCGCCACTAGCCAGCGCGCAACACTATTAAGGGCTTGGGGTTCTTTGTTGTGGGATTTAGATGCTAGCTGAATTTTTTGTTTGGATCTTGTCGCACATCGAAAAATGCAAGAATAATTAGTTTATCATCTCTTACGGTATATAGTAGCCTTGTCTGTCGAGTGAGCTGGAATCCTCTAATGTCCCCATTTTCTACCTGTCCCATTGTCGGATAGTTTTGAAGAAGCCTAAATATTTCGTCAGCTTTTAGAATAAACTGTTTGGCTGTACTTTCTCCCCATTTATCTTTTATGTATTTAACAATTGAGTCAAAGTTCTTTTCGGCTCGCGGAGTAACGAAAACTTGCATCAATACTTCTTCTTGATGTCCTCCCAGGAAGTCAAGTTGTTGTCGTCCTTAGATTCTTCATAGGATGCATAAACCTCTTTCTTCTGCTCGTCAGTCAACGTCTCCCATATTTGTCCTGCTTCAGTGTTTTCACGTTGCTTCAAGAAATCATAGACTGCACGAAGTAATTGCTCGTCTTCGATTCCGTCTAATATTTTACGCAAGTCCGATTTCAGCTCAATTGTCCCCATGTAGTAATTGTTTATGTCAAATTTACAAAAAATTTCTTGGGCGAATGTCGGTTGCGCCTATGCCCACAACACAATAATAG
>CAYTBO010000139.1:0-4887 GCA_964436055.1 uncultured Ohtaekwangia sp. | reverse complement strand
TTTTTGCTCGCGCCCCTGATGGCCGAGCCGTTAGCCCTCCTGCTTCATCGTGAGGATCACTGTCATCTTTCCTCCGACTAGAAAACACATCAAAGCTGTTATTTATTTGCCGAGAAAATTTTGATGTCAAAACTTACTGAGATTCTTGCTCCAGACGGCTCCACTATTTATATCCAATATGATGAAGAAGATAGTGATGAGTTACGAGCGGTCGGATTTATCGAAGATGTTAGTGAAAGAACAGCAAGGTTTAGATCTGTAGTTTCTAGCACAATTGAAGGTTATACCGAAATTCTGCTAGAAGCAGTTCAAGCTGGTGCTGTAAATAAACTTACTCCGAGCAAAGTAACAATGGAATTTGGCATACAGGCAGGTGGGGAAACAGGGATACCTTTTGTTACCAAAGGGACTGCTCAGGCAAATATAAAAGTTACGATTGAGTGGGACTTAAGCCAAAATAGATAATCTCAAAGCTTTAAGGGAATTGCTAAATGAATTACGATCTTGACAAACTTTGGCAATCAATGGTTAAAGTTTTAGATAGTGACAATAAGACAATTGGTTCGGGATTCGTCATTCGATCAGATGGTTACATTATTACTTGTCACCATGTGATCTACAGCCTAAGTTCTATCTGTGTAGAATACAAAGGTCAAATGTATGGCGCAGTCTGGTGTGAGAGCTTATCGAATATTGAAGTTGATATTGCAATCCTGAAAATAAATATTAGTGATGCAAAGATAGTTTCAATAGCTTTTCCTAAAGACCAACTTATTTCTGCGATGGTCTACGGTTTTCCACGTGAAAAGATTGAGCAATTCTCAAAGGGCTTCGATGTATATGGGACTCTCTCTCAAAGTCCACCAATTAATACACTGTCCACTTACAAAGGGTTCTCAGATGTCCCACAGATAAATGCATGGAACAGAAAGCCAAAAGAAGATTCAACATTTTTAGCATACAGAATCGATGAGAGGGTTTCACCTGGAATTAGTGGGGGATTGGTTCTAGACAAAGAAACAGGATTTGCAATTGGTGTTATTCAGGCTGGGTCAGGTAAAGAGAGCTATGCTATCAGTTGGCATAACATAACTGACAAATTAGAAGAATTATCAATTAATCCTTCTGCACAAGATGTATTTTCAGTTGTATCCCTGAGAACACAGCAGACTTCTATTTCTACTTCTGCCAAGGTAAGTAACCTTCCAAGTCAAGGTTATCGAGAGCTTCTTGGGCGCAAGCATTATGTTGACAGCATAGTAGATGCCTTGACTGATCCCTATGGTAGACGAGTAATCAGCATAGATGGATTAGGAGGAATTGGCAAAACTGCTCTTGCCCGTGAAGTTGCAGAAGCTTCTCTCAGTCAAGGTTTTGAGGAAGTAGTATGGCTTACAGCCGCTATAAGAGAAGGCTCGGAGCAAATGACTTTTGAGACAGTTTTGGATGGAATTTCAAGACAACTTCATGAATCTAGCCTACTCAAACTAGAGGGAGAGGCAAGAATTAATAAAATACGAGAAATACTTAGCAGCAAGCGTGTATTGATAGTCTTAGATAACCTGGAAACAGCTAAAGAGTCTCAGAATTTTATAGCTGATAAACTCTTTTCTGTATTGGCTTCCAGTAAAGCTCTTTTGACCAGTAGGCATCGCTTCAGAAATACTGAAAATGATATTTGTTCCTTTCATATTGGAGGAGTAAGCAAAGAGACAGCTTTACAGCTAGTAAAAGATACGGCTATCGAAAAGAATATGCCAATAGTTTTGGAAGTCAGCGAGGATGAGTTAGAACCAATTGTTGATGCCACTGGAAATCTAGATGCAGGATACTCACCAATGGCTTTGAAGTTCATGGTAGGTCAGCTTGAAAAGTATGATCCAGATGAAATTTTAAATTATGTTAAAAACGTTCAATTAGTAGGTGACAATGGCGAAGCTACCGATAGAAATGAATTCCGTTTATTTTGGCAGTATATATTTCTGAAATCATTTCGCCTACTATCCCCCTTGGATCGAAAATTTATGTACATCATGACTAGAATGCTGGAACCGAATATAGGAACTGGTAGAGAAGACGTGATCAGATCCTCTATGGGCTTGACTGAGGAGGATTTCTTACAAGTACGCGAGAATAGTTGGCGTGTTTCATTTTTAGAGATTGGTCATCAAGGACTACGCAAAAGGCTTTACCTGCACAGATTAACGTTCACTTTCTTTTCCAATATTATCCAAATGACTAAATGAGAATTCAACTATGGTAAACAACGACACTGACACTTTAATATTAGATGACTTACCAGAAGATGATCTGAAAGAGATTCAAGAATTCAATTCCTCAGTTTTGGATTATGAGGAGGTAATCTCTAAAATCATCCAAGGATGGGTTCAGCTATCAAACAGCTATGATGATTACCTGAACCCAAGACTCAGAAAAAAGCTTGTAGAGCGATTTAGTTCATCTGATCAAGATTTAGAGTATGAAGCCCTAGAATTTTTTCAAAATGAGTTATCTGCTCTAAAGCGTGCTATTGACGAAGCAACTTTCAAGAGTGATTGGCTATCTGTCATTGATATTTGTGATAGTCTTGTAATCTTTTTCAATCTTCGCACTTATTGGGAAGATCTAGAAGAAATATTAAAGATCGCGTTATCTGCCTCTCAAGAAGCCAAGAATAACTTAGCTGAGGCTCGTGTATTAAATAACTTAGGGCACACTTTTCGTCTTCTAGGGCGAGCAGAGGAAGGAATAAATTACTGCCAGAGAAGCGTTGACATTTTCAGGAAAATAAATGACGAACGAGGCATAGCTGAAGCTCTATACACTCTTGGATACCTTTTTCGCTCAGTAGGACAATGGCAAGCATCTACCAGAAATTTTGAAGAATGTTTATCACTATTTGAAGATTTTGAAGATTCTGTTGGTAAAGCTGGAGCGTTAGATGGACTAGGGCAAGTATATACAAAACAAGGAAATCTCCCTCAAGCGGAGAAAGTTTTGATAGAAAGTTTACACATTAAAGAAGGGTTGGGAAATCGCTTTCAGGTCAGCATAACTTGTAATAATTTAGGAAAAGTATATATTCAACAAGGTAACCTCGGCGAAGCAGAAAATCTTTTCCGAAGAAGTCTGGCAATAAAGCAAGAAATTAACGATCGTCAAGGACAAGGTGTTTCTTTAAATGAGTTAGGTGAAGTATGCCGTCTGAAAGGCGAGTTTGATAGAGCTATGAATTATTACTATGAAAGCTTGAGCATAAAGGATCAGATATCTGCATCTACAAATAGCGCCGTTTCAGATAATCACGGGAAAGGACTCACATATATGAATATCGGTCTTCTCTTCAAGGAGCAAGGTGATATTGAGCAGTCAATTAGGAATTGGCAAAAAGCGCTTGAAGAATTAAATAACTATTCGCCTGAGTTTAAACAGGTTCAACAATGGTTACAACAGTTTGACTGAGCTAAAGTCGGATCTAAAGATAGCTCAGGATACTCTCCTTCAAGTAATTCTTCATGTCTTCAGTTACAGGCTTCCAGTTACCAGGATTATCGTGATCTTGTTGAAAGGCTCTCAATCCTGGAAGTTCACCACTACTCAGTTCTTTCCAATAGGGACGACCATCTCTAATTGGAGGCTTATCATAGCTGTCAAGGGCAACAGCACTTACATGAAAACCACCAGTAGCTGCAATAATCAAATGTTGATATGTTGAGGCATTTCCAAAAGCAACACTAGGGATTTTTAAATCACAGGCGCGTTCATGAATTGCTCTGAAGAATGCCGCTTGTTGTTCAGGGCGATTAGACCAATCTATATCTTCAAAAATTTTGATTGGAAATTTCAATGATTTCTCTTTGCTGACCCTATCAACCAAATCTTTTATGCTGTTTGGTTCTCCGTATTGTGCGCTAATAGCAATAAAAACCACTTCTTCTTGAATGAGAGAGTCTTGAATGAATTTCAGGGTATCAGCAATTTCCTCAAATGGATAGGTTTGCCTGCTTCCTTCAAGTTTTTGTTCTTCAGGAGTCCTACCAACATCGCTCAATGGTTTTAAGCATGAAACAACAGAAAATACAACAATATGATTGTTGTAAAAATTTGATAATCCGTCCAGAGATTCCCTGTAAAATCTAACCAGGTTTTCAGGCGGATTTAAATAAGGGTTAAGACTTGGCTTAAGAGAACCTGATGGCAACTTGGCTTTGCTTGAGAACTTAGCATATAAATCTGAGAAGCTAAAGATTGCATCAGAGCTAACTGCGTTGCTCTCAATTAAACTGGATAACTCCTGTTTTGAAAAGGAGCCTTTAGAATACCCCTTGAAGTGAACTTGTTTCCTAGAGATAGAGTTTTGAAAGATTTCAATATTTCTTTCATCTGAATAAATTAAAAACTGTTCATTCATCCTGGAATTTATGAAATCCAAGACGACTTCAAAATCGCGAAAATCGTACCCAAGAGAACAACTGTCATGCAGAATGATCATACTTAATTAGCAACCTAATTCATCGCTATCAAGTTTACCACTCGGTTGGTTGTATGAGTTTTGACTACAAAAATAGCATTGATTAGGTCTGCTTATAGATTTCGGTTTGCCAGTATAGCCGTCCGGATTGATGGGTCCTAAGTATACTGAGACTGAAAGCCATGCTAGGGAGGGTAAAACTTTTGGGAGATATTCAAAAATCAAGACGGACGGCTATAGACAAGTTAATAACATAGCTATGGGGATCAATAACCAGCTTTTTAACTGATGTTTCAACTGTGGCGACGGAGGGCTAACAAGTCGATGAAGCGGACGGGCGAGAGATCCTGGTGGTGATGCAAAGACGATCTGCCGCCGCTTATCTTAGTCGTTAAAAATTTAGTTGGATTATTTCA
>CAYTBO010000138.1:0-4996 GCA_964436055.1 uncultured Ohtaekwangia sp. | reverse complement strand
TATCTTTGCGGCTTATTTTTAACAACCGATGATTTCAGTAGATGCCGTAGGGGTAGAATTCAGTGGAACCACCCTTTTTAGCAATATCACCTTCAACATCAACGAGAACGACCGCATCGCCCTGATGGGCAAAAACGGTGCGGGCAAATCCACGATGCTCAAGATCATTGCGGGGGTAAACAAACCCACCAGCGGCAAAATATCCGCCCCCAAAGATGCCGTGATCGCTTACCTTCCTCAACACTTGCTCACCGAAGACAAATGCAACGTATTCGAAGAGGCTTCCAAGGCTTTCTCCAAAGTATCGGAAATGAAAAATAAGATGGAAGAACTAAACCATCAACTGGAAACCCGTACAGACTATGAATCAGATGCTTATTCGAAGATTATTGAACAGGTAGCTGAACTGAGCGAGAAGTACTACAGCATAGAGGAAACAAACTTTGACGCAGAAATTGAGAAGACACTCATGGGCCTGGGTTTTCTACGGTCCGACTTCACCCGTTGGACCAGCGAATTTAGCGGTGGATGGCGTATGCGCATCGAGCTGGCAAAAATACTGTTGCAAAAGCCCGACCTCATTCTGCTGGATGAGCCTACCAACCACCTGGACATCGAATCGGTGCAGTGGCTGGAAGACTTCCTGAAAAATAACGCAAAAGCGGTTATCGTCATCAGCCACGATAAAGCCTTCGTAGATAACCTTACTAACCGCACCATCGAGATCACCCGTGGGCGCATCTACGACTACAAGACCAACTACTCACACTACCTGCAACTTCGCAAAGAAAGACGCGAACAGCAGCAAAAGCAGTTTGACGATCAGGCTAAACAAATTGCAGATATTCAAGGGTTTATAGATCGATTCAAGGGAACTTACTCGAAGACCCTGCAAGTACAATCCAGAGTAAAAATGCTGGAGAAAATTGAAATTATAGAGGTGGATGAAGTGGACACATCGGCATTAAACCTGAAGTTCCCCCCTGCTCCCCGTTCTGGAAATTATCCTGTGATAACAGAAGACCTTACTAAACGCTATGGCGATCATGTGGTATTTGCCGGTGCAACGCTGACAATAGCCCGCGGTGAAAAAGTGGCATTTGTAGGTAAGAATGGTGAGGGTAAGTCCACACTCGTGAAGGCGATTATGGGTGAAATTGACTTAGAAGGAAGGCTCCAAATAGGACACAATTCGATGATCGGTTATTTTGCACAAAACCAGGCTTCCCTGCTGGATGAGGACCTGACTGTTTTTGACACTATAGATCAAATTGCGCAGGGAGAAATCAGAACAAAGATCAAAGACATCCTGGGTGCCTTTCTTTTTGGAGGCGATGCTGTTGAAAAGAAAGTGAAGGTGTTGTCTGGCGGAGAACGCACACGACTTGCCATGATTAAGCTATTATTGCAACCCGTGAACCTACTGATACTGGATGAGCCTACCAACCACCTCGACATCAAAACGAAGGATATTCTTAAAGACGCACTGAAAGCGTTTGATGGCACACTAATCCTTGTTTCCCACGATCGTGATTTTCTGGATGGATTAGCTACGAAGGTTTTTGAGTTTGGTAACAAGCGGGTGAAAGAACACTTTGAGGACATCAATGGATTCCTGCGCAACAAGAAGATGGAAAACCTGAAGGAGATTGAGAAGAGCGGGGTTTAGTTATCTTAAACCCGTGGCAAGATAGGTGGCTACATAAAGAATTGCAGTTTGAATTGCACCAGCACCTGAAGACGTGGTTCGCCTGCAACAAATTTTGTAATGTTCAATGCTGCAGATGTCCTTTCACCAATCATCTTCCCAAAATCCGCACGGATAAAAAGAAAGTCTACATTTTCCGACATGGAAGAAATGTAAGTAGCCCGCATGGAAGCCCATCCATCCCAATCCGAAACCAATACAACGGCCGGTAGTGTAAAAATCAGGTTCTGAATTCTGTTATCCAGTTCTGTATCATTTGGGTCTGGAGGTCCGGTACTGCCACCCAATCCCACAGCATCACTCACAGACATCTGGTATTTTAATTCGGGATAAAAAGCAACATAAGGGTTGGGTCTATAGGTAAATATCAACCCCGGACTAAGCACCCAGGATCCGGCACTTCTTCCCAACTGAAATTCTCCTGTAGGAGCAGTCAATTCCAGGAAGGTTGACACTCGTTGCAGACCTGCACGTTTGGTTTGCACAAAAGGTACAAACATATATCGCATGGCCAGGTCACCAATGCCGGAAGTGTTTTCAAAGCCGGCAAAATCCGCATTATAGATAGTGTGCAAAAAGGGTAATGCCATTCCAAACTGATGTCTCTTGTTTTGCAAAGCGTATTCATAGCCAATCTTAATACCGTAGTGCCGGGCCAGCGCTACAAAATAGAAGGCATCCGCGTCCAGCGTAAAACGAGTTTCCATAACCGCTGGATCCGACCCAGTGGACTCATCGATGGGTCCAGAAAGCGTCTGGCCCTGGGATGGTAAGGCCAAAAAATACAGGAGCACACAAATCGTAATATAATAAGCAAAATAAGCGATTGACTTTCCTGACATGTATGCGCTATTGAATGAAATCTTAAGATACGGTAAAAATAATTCTGCTGTCAAAATTATTCTAGGGTAAAGTTAAGTGTAAAGTGCCATTTGCTTCTGCTCACCCTTTGATCCCCTTAAGGGAAACCAACGCGCCTGCCTGCGTGAAGCCGCTTCGCATAGGCAGGCTGATGTGCCCCTTCAGGGGATGGGGGGCGATAGGAATGCGTAGGTTTATCATTGACATACCAGTAGAATACTCCTGTTAACTTGCGTGAAGTTATTAATCAGGGTGTCTTATAATTTAAAGACTCGATCCCGATAAGTCTCCGGCATCGGTTATAATTTCCTTTTCTGCGATGCTGTCCATAAGGCGTTCGTTTTTATCCAAAAGTCTTTTCTTTCCCGCATGGCTGCAAATTAAATATTCTTCCTACTATATTGTAGTTGTGCAACAAGCACAACATTCAAATGTCAAATTCACTGTTTCGAAAAAAGTCAATCAAAGTCATTCTTGAAAACTCCGTTCATGAAAATCAAGGTCATACTGGCGAAGGTAGCCTCAAGAAAATCCTAAAGGTTCGCGATCTTGTTGCGCTAGGCATAGCAGCTATCATTGGCGGGGGTATCTTTTCAACCATTGGGCAAGCTGCGTATGATGGTGGACCTGGTGTTACTATACTATTCGTGATAGTAGCAATTACTTGTGGATTCACGACTTTGTGCTATGCTGAATTTGCTTCTCGAGTGCCCGTGTCAGGAAGTGCTTATACGTATGCCTATGTGACGTTTGGAGAGATCGCCGCCTGGATAATCGGGTGGGCATTGATATTGGAATATTCGATTGGCAACGTGGTCGTTTCGATTTCCTGGAGCAGCTACTTTGCAAACTTACTGTATGGCGTAGGCCTGCACTTGCCAGCCTGGATGTTGACTGATCCCGCCACTGCGAAATCAAGTTTTGAGGCTGCTTTGTCCCTGGGAAAAAATACGGAAAGCCTTGCCTGGAGCACTGCACCGGTTATAGCCGGCTTCAAATTGATCTGCAATCTCCCGGCCGCTACAATTGTTATTCTGATAACCATTCTTGTTTACATTGGGATTAAAGAAAGCAGACGTGGTGTCAACATCATGGTGGGATTAAAACTGGCCGTGCTTGCCGTAGTAGTAGGCATTGGTATGTTTTACATTGATACCGAGAATTGGTCTCCGTTTATGCCAAACGATTTTAAAGGTGTCTTGAGGGGCGTATCCGCAGTGTTCTTTGCCTATATTGGTTTTGATGCAATCTCTACAACCGCTGAAGAATGTAGTAACCCACAGCGCGACTTGCCACTAGGCATGATTTATACTCTTCTTATTTGCACCGGCATTTTCGTGATTGTGTCGTTAGTCATCACAGGCATGATAAACTATTCGGAGTTTAATAACGTATCCGATCCATTGGCTTATGTTTTTGAAAAAATTAATTTAAGCCAAGTAGGATTTTTTGTTTCAGTCGGTGCTGTCATTGCGGCTACTAGTGTATTGATTGTTTTTCTAATAGGCCAACCGCGCATTTGGATGACAATGGGTCGCGATGGATTACTCCCAAGGCGTTTCGCAAAAATTCACCCTCGTTTTCAAACACCTGGTTTCTCTACGATTGTGTCGGGGTTCCTGGTGGCAATCCCGGCCCTGTTTATGGAGGCCGGAATTATGACTGACCTTACGAGCATCGGAACGCTATTTGCCTTTACGTTGGTTTGCGGAGGTGTATTGTTGCTGCCCGTGAGGGAAAAAGCAGTGGAAAAGAGATTCATACTTCCTTATATCAATTCCCGATGGATTTTGCCATGCTTATTCGTACTTTTCATTTATGGCTTTTGGGACCGACTCTATTCATCCCTCACGAACCCGGCTCATGATCTGGAAGTTTCATTTATGGCATTCACCTTAGCGGCCTTTGTAGTTACTGTGTTTTCAGTTCTAAGAAAATTATCCCTTATTCCCGTCCTGGGTATGTTATGTTGTGCATACCTCATGATTGAGATTCCAACCCATAGCTGGATACTCTTCTTTGGCTGGATGGCTTTCGGTTTTATCTTCTATTTTAGTTATGGATATTGGAAAAGTAAGCTAAAGAAGAGTTAAGAACATTTTGGGTTGATAGCGGTTGTCGCATTGTTACTAGAGGCAAGAAGCAAGTTTTTTTTAAAACTATAAAATTAAGTTAAAAAATTATACCCATGAAGTTACTGCATCTTATCGGATTGAGTTTGTTGATCATCAGCTGCTCAAATCCTCTCAAAAAAAATAGATAAGAAGGTTCAGATCATTCAGGAAGTTTCTGAAGAATTTAATAATCCCCCAGAGCCATACAAGCCAGTCGCCTTTTGGTGTTGGTTGAATGGAAATATGTCAGCGGGTTGGAATTACCAGAGACCTGGAGGCAATGAAAGCCAAGGGAATAAACCGAGCAGAAATC
>CAYTBO010000137.1:0-5019 GCA_964436055.1 uncultured Ohtaekwangia sp. | reverse complement strand
GCATCTGCATCCATATCGGGCGTTACAGCTTTGTTTACTTCAATGGCTTGAATCATGTCGGAGGGAATCAGGTCCATTTGAATTCTACGGTTATCGCCTTCTGCAGAAGGTATGCGTTCCCCATTTATCATAACTGAATTAAGTTGAGGCGCCATACCCCGAATGATGATATCGCGTGCTTCGCCTTGATCGTATTGCATCGTTACACCCGTGATACGTTTCATGGCATCGCCAATATTAGCATCCGGGAAACGACCAATCTGGTCAGACGCAACAATGTTAGTGATATTTAGATTATTGCGTTGCTGATTGAGCGCCTTAGCCTGCCCCTTTAGCCGATCGCCCAACACCAAAATTTCTTCTCCTATGGTTACCCCCGGTACAAGGCGAAATCTTAACGATTTTGTCTCACCTGAGGTCACTGAAATCTTTTCTTCTACTGTTTCGTAACCGATATAGGAAATTCTAAGCGTATAATCGCCCGCCGGTACTTTTGTGATTGTAAAGTTGCCATCAACATCCGTGACAGTACCAATGGAAGGCAGTTCTACCAGCACCACATTCGCGCCTGGCAAGGAAAGCCCTTGCTCGTCCAACAGGCGACCCCGTAATACACTCTGCGAATACGCAGCATTTGCAATGCCAGTTAGCAATAGAAAAAGAAGTACAAATCTTGACATAATAATAGAAAGGTTAAGTGTTTAAAGTCAGGGCGAAAGATCTGCTTTCTCTGTTATTACAGTATAAGCCGTGTGAAATGAAACTGTTACGAATGTGATTTGAATGTTAATCCTGTATTATGCAAGATCAGGGAAGAAAAGGCAGGCTTTGTAATCTTACGCTAAAGCGGTTATTGAGGGGTTGAGAAGCTGGCATATTGAAGATTTGAGAATTGATACTAATAAGCAGAAGCAAAATGTTTTTCAACGAGCTTTCATCCAGTATTATTGATGATGATACACTCTGCGCCTGATGTGTGTTTCAAATTTGTCAGTCACGATCCATTAGGCATTTTTTGCCAGGGATGTGTTTGTTGAAATTGATTCCATCAGGCTAAAAAATGTACACGAGTTAATGAATGGAGGTCCGTTAACTACTACGGTGCGTTGATAGGTTGAATTAGTGAGGTAGTATTTCAGCGGTGGTACCTTTGACGTAAATTATAATACGAACAGAACATTTTATTTACCTCGTTGTTTTATTAATATATGAGTAAAAAAGCGGGATTTATAATCAGTATCACCACCGGCTTGTTGCTGGTATACACAGTGATGGCGTCCTTGTCATTTGGGTTTTTCATTATTTTCGGCTTATTCCTGATCGTATCAGTACTTACGATCCTGATGGTTATAACCATTTTAATGGATACCTCGAACCTGAGCGGCAAGAAGTTTGACGACTACTTTTATGAGGATTCTCCTGGGGGAAGAATTAACAGGGATACCCAATAGGTTAATCGCGGTGATTTTTATGGGGTATCGGTGATGTCTAGTCCGGTGAATTAGGGAGAGTCATCGCCGGGTAGCCTTATCCTTGCCAAATCCGATCTTATAGTTATCCGGTGTGCCGGTGAGTTTTATATTTACGAATCGTGTACGCTTGGAATCATCCATGTACTGGATTTCATCTTCTTCATCGGGATTTACTTCTTTTTTACCGAATAGTTTCATCATGCCAACCTGTGTCACCAGGCGCAGCGGAATCCTCAGGTAGTATTCCATATTCATATTCAGGTCCTGCTTCCCTGAGATTTCAATAAAACCCAGTGATGACTGAATGGTCATCGTTGGAATGGTCAACGTTCCTTTGTTCAGGTCCAGTTGATTTTGCAACGTATCAAACAAAACCTTGCTCAGGTTTTTGTCTTTGAAGTAACCGGCCAAGGCTTCCAGCGCAGAATAACGTTCCAGCCTTCCATCCAGTACCAGCAAGTCCATATGTATTTCCGATTCATCAAGGATAGGTACAAGGTCCCTATGGACACGTACTTTACCGGTCATGCTGCCGCTGAGCGTACCATGAAGGTTCTCCGATACCAGGTGATCCTGTCCGAAGTTCTCAAACTTAAACAATAGTTTATCCAGATTCACTTTTTCTATTTTCAATTCCGGATTGAAATAAATTTTGTCTCTATCGGATCCGTTGAAGTAGCCTTTGACGCCTACGTTGCCGCCTGCAATGCTCATCGACAAGGTATCAATATAGATGAAGTGATCTTTTTGTGTTCGCGCTTTCATGGTGAAGTCCTCAATGAGGTATCGGTGGTAGTTGAGGCGTTTAATGTCAAAATCAAACGTCATGTCTGTAAAGGGCAGATCATAGATATTAAATCCCGCTTCGTGTGCTTCCGGTGTCAGTGTGGTGTCAACAGGGGGGGTGGTGTAATTAAACAACTCATCAAAGTTGAGACGGCTTGCTTTCAGCGTAAGGTGATTGTCGCGCTTCCGCACGGATTCATCTTTTCCAGTATAATAGGTTAAGTCGGCCTGAAGGGTACTGCTGCCCAACGTTCCGCTAAACCCTTCCACCACCAGGTGCTCATCTTCATAGTGAATTCTTCCTTTAAAATTTTCAAAACCCATGGGGTGCACTTTCATCAGCGCCTGCAAATGATCAATTCGCAGATCGTAGGATTTCAATTCTTTGTTGAAGTTCAGGTCGGCAAGCCCGTGTACCTTTAGATTCCGAAATTCTTCATGACGGTAATCTTCGGGTACATAATTCTCACCACCGTAGGCAAATAAATCTTGCAGTTGGAGTATATCAGAAGCCAGGTTAAACTCCATGTTGGTAAGACCCAGTGGATCTTCATCAAACCACAGATCATAATTGTTAAGTTTACCGGTGAAGTGAAAATCACTTTTATCAATCATGCCGGTAAAATCGATCACGCGAAAGTCATGGTCATTGACGTATACATCCGCATGGAAATCATGGAGGGTATGAGGATAGTGGGTAAGCTTTGCGTAGAGATCTTCAACAAAAAATTCTCCGACAGGAAGGGTAGGGGATTCCGTAAAGGCACGGGCAGAGCTGGTGAACCGGAATTTCATGCTTAAGTCTTTGATTTGTTCGTCCACCGGCTTGCGTAATGAATCTCCGGATGTAAGTTGTTTCAAATCCAGCATAGTCGATTTTATAAATAGCGTAGCGTTTACCGGGTCGGTGGTGTGATGCATGATGGCGGGAAGGTCACTCACCTCGGCGGAGATGCTGATGTCGGAGTCGCCAACTTTCAAATTCAGGTAATCGATTTGGGCCTTGTGTCCATCCATGCTGGCTTTGATGTCGATGTCGTATATGGGCAGGTGAAATGCAGGCGTGGTGAATCCCAGATTCTTTACCTGCAACTCTGTGTAGTAGGATTCGTTGAGGCGTTCAATACTTTTTTCAGGGTTGGCCAGGTCAACGATATCATGAAAGTTGAGCGTGAGGGCTACTGATCCCGTCACATCCTGCAACTCGTTGATGTTTAAAAACTTGGCCAGGAAGTCAACGTCAAAATCTGATTTTACCTGCATGTCGATTTCCGGAGTGATGAAGTTTTTCACTTTCAGGCTCCCGTTGAAGTTGCCGGCTTCCGGTTTGGCGGAGAAGTCCACCAATGAAAACTCCATGGTAGAAGCGTTGTTCAGTTTTCCTGTGGTAAAATTTCCTTTGAAGAAAAGTTGATCTACCTTCTTTTTTGAAACCCTGTTGCTGAAGAAGGCTTCTTCACAACCAAAGCTGGCATTAACCTGAGGTGAATGCCCGTTGATTGATTTTCCTTTTACGGTAGCCTCGAAAAAAATCTTACCTGCATTGTCATATCGCTCCAGCACCGGCACCAGCTCCTCGGGAGCGAAGGCGATAAAATGATCAAAGTTGGGTTTGTTGCCATGGAAGGCGATATCAAGGTTCATGTCGTCATCCAGGTCAGCGCTTCCTTCCATTGTGAAGAGCGCTTTCTCCAGCGTGATTTCTGAAGGGAGTACCGTCAACAATTGCTGGTCATTGAGGTATTCAAACACCGTTTTGATCTCGAAGTGTTTCCCCTTGATGAAAGTGGTGTCTCCATCGTTGAGCACATTCAGGATAAACTTTCCACGCAGTCCTACGATCAGGTGGTTGTCGCTGGTTTTGAACTTTGCCGTCATTTCATTGATGAAGCTCTCAATCAGGATATTATTCTCTTCATTCACCTTGATCAGATCAACATTCTCCAATTGGATATGCTGAATGTCCATGTGAAATTCTTCGCCGGCATCTTCGATTTCTTTACGGTTGGAGAGAGCATTGACAATGTTGTAGCTGCCATCTTTGTGCATGATCAGATCGATAGTACCATTGCTAACTTTCAGCGCCTTTACTTCAAATTTTCCAGACAGGAGCGTCCAGATGTCAAATCCGAGGTAAATATCCTTCACATCCATCAGCGGCTCGGTAGCGCGTGTTTTGTCTTCAAATACTTTTACGTGATCCAGGTCTATGGAAATGTAGGGGAAGTTGGCAAATGGGGATATGTGACTGTCCTCAATGACTAGTTCACCTTCAAAGTCCTCGTTGATGGTTTTCACCAACTCCTGAACGACGGTATCCTGTTTATAAAAGACGATGGCCAGCAGGACGCTGAATACGACAAGGGGAACGATCAGGGTGATCAGCAGTATTTTTTTCCAGTGTTTTCTTTTTATCGGTTGCATAGCTCAAGCCATAGGCAAAGCTAAGAAGGATCAGGCTATAAAAAGCAGGATGGTTGATCTTAAAAAATGGATATGAAACAGCCTGTTAAATCGACTGAGGATTAAAATTAGAAGGCCACACAGATTTCTCATTAAGGGATCCAGGTGATTTGGATGGTAATTCCAGAGACTTTTGAGGCATACCATTCGGCTGGAAGGAAACCCGATAAAGGTTTTTTGGTATTGTCTAACTAAAAAGGGATAAATCCGTGCCCGGGAGATAGTAAACCATTTTAATCAAGCAAAAAACTTACTAGATTAACCGAGAAATACAAGGTGGATATGTGCATTGCACTTA
>CAYTBO010000136.1:0-5098 GCA_964436055.1 uncultured Ohtaekwangia sp. | reverse complement strand
GCTTTGATTTTCCCAAAGGACAGCAGATGTTTCGTTCAGCCAGTTGGTTTGACGCACAGGTTGTTGACAGAAACTTCCGCGATCGAATAGGGCTGGGAAGGATGCGAAAGGATTTAACACCAGAACAAGCCAGCCATCAACTTCAAAAGTTGGCAAATGAGTTACAAAATAAATTTCCAGAAACCAATTCATCGATTTCATTTCGAATTCAACCTTTAACGGATCTTTATGTTGGCCCTATCCGACCTTATCTGTTGTTGCTTTCCATAGCAGTATTAGTTGTACTTATTATTGCTTGTATTAATGTTTCCAATCTATTGCTTGCTGCTGGCGCTGATCGCGACAAGGAAGTAGCAATACGTACAGTGATTGGAGCGCGGCAAACCACCATTATACAGCAATTTGTTATAGAAAGTCTCATGTTGTCATTGCTTGGTGGTTTGTTGGGAATTGCCTTCGCTTATGGATTACTTAATTCATTTACGGAAATCCTTCAAACTGACCTTCCTCATTGGATGCATGTTCAAATTGATACCAATGTACTGTTGTTCACGCTATTGATTACGCTATCTGCTGGAATAGTTGCGGGCTTAGCACCCTCGTTTAAGCTTTCAAGTCTGAATGTAGCTCGTTTGATAAAGGAGAGCAAAGGTACATCAGGAGGTAAACACCGTCACCAAATGAGGAGGGCATTGGTGGTGTTGGAGCTTTCGTTATCTGTGGTGCTTATGGTAGGTACGGTCTTGCTTTTGAAAAGCTTTGATAACCTTCAACGAAAAAGTCTGGGGTTCAACCCTGACAATATTTATACCTACCGTGTAGCATTGCCATGGCGCAAGTACACCCGTGAGGATGGTCCTGTTTTTTACCGTCAACTATTGGCGGAACTGAAAAGCATACCAGGTGTAGAGCGTGTAGCCTTAAATGACAACTTACCACTGTCGTATCAGGTGAATAATGAGAACCGGGATTCGGAGTTTACAATTGATGGACAATCATTTGAAGAACAAAAACAAAACCCATACGCTAAATATCAGGTTGTAAGTCACGATTATTTTGAGTTGATGGAAATTCAATTGCTTAAGGGGCGTTACCTCAACGCTTTTGATGACACCTTAACTACTCCTGTAGCTGTGATCAACGAGAATATGGCCAAAAGTCTTTTTGCTGGAGAAGACCCGATAGGAAAAAAAGTAAAATTTGGAAAACCTGATAGCCCATCCCTTCCAAAGACAATTGTAGGAATCGTTTCTGATGTACTTCATGATGACATTCGATCTTCTGGAGGATATCATATTTATTTATCGATATGGCAAGTTCCTGAAGTCAATCAGTTCGTATTGATAAAATCAAACAACAGGAATGATGCATTCGCAGCGTTGACCGAAAATGCAGTGAAAAAAGTGGATGGAGAACAATCCATTTATGACGCCCGATGGATGGGTGAGCGGGTAGATAATAAGTTGTGGCAAGACAAATTGGTTCGCAATTTGTTTTTAATATTTGCTGTCATCGCCATCCTGCTGGCGACCGTAGGAATTTATAGCGTCATGTCCTATGCGGTAAGTCAGCGTACGAAGGAATTTGGGATACGAAGAGTGTTAGGCGCGAAGACAACGGGGATACTGGGCATGGTCTTGCTTGAAGTTTCAATACTCAGCACGGTGAGCGTAATCATTGGCTTGGTGACCTCTGTTCTCCTTAATGACAAACTATCCCAGTTTGTATTTAATGTGGAGATTTTGGATCCTAAAATTTATTTGCTGGTGATCGGATTTATTTTCCTGATCAGTTTGGTGGCCGCTTTTGCTCCGGCCTACAAGGCTACTTTAATCAATCCGGTGAATGCTCTTAAAAATGAATGATTTTAAAATAATATAGATTATGATAATTCAAATTGCACTTAAAGAATTTAAAGAACTATTGCGTGAAGGCCGCTTTCGCGTAATGAGTAGTGCTATTGCGGCCTTGTTGATTGTGGCTACCCTGATCAGCTACAACTATTACCAATGGGTAAATAATCAGCATACGGCCGCCAAAGAAAATGCACGCAATGTGTGGGTGAGTCAGGATAATAAAAATCCTCACTCTGCAGCACACTATGGCACCTATGCATTTAAGCCCAAGTATCCCATGTCGCTGATTGACCAGGGGGTAGACAAATACACAGGGTTAAGTATTTATCTGGAGGCTCATAAGCGAAATGAAGCGCAGTTTATGGCGGCCCAGGACCAGACAGCCATCTCCCGTTTTGGAGATCTTACTCCTGATTTTATTTTACTTTTTGTAATACCGCTGTTTATAATACTCATTGGCTTTAATGCCTTCACTCGTGAAAAAGAAAGCGGCACGCTGAGGCTCCTGAAAAGCCAGGGTGTATCACCTGTAAAATTGGCAGCCGGAAAGTGGCTGGGGGCTTTTCTTCCCATCCTTATCATCACAGTTATTGTAGCATTATTAGCATTGATCATGTTGCTGGGCACGCAGGATTTTGGAGAGCTAAATGTTGGTGTGTTTGCTCTGCTGTTTATTTTTTTCCTGTTGTACTATGCCATTTTTACCAATATCACGCTATGGATTTCCTCATTGGTAAAGAAATCCGGTGTGTCACTGGTAATACTGTTGGCTGTATGGATGATTTCTTGTTTGGGTATGCCCAAAGTTGCCAATCGAATGGCAGAGAGCATTCATCCCTATCCTACTCAGAATGAATTTGTAGCCGCAGTGCAACATGATGAGCGAAACGGATTAGATGGTCATGATCCATTTAATGAAGAAGCTAAAAAGCTCGAGGAGGAGACCCTGAAGGAATATGGAGTTGACAGTGTACAGCAACTGCCTTTCAACTGGGATGGGTTTTTAATGCAAAAAGGAGAAGAGCACACAGCAGAAGTCTACTTCAAGCATTATGAATTGCTGAAGCAAACTCACAATCGGCAGACAAGCGTCTATAGAGCATCTTCCATTTTGTCTCCTTATTTGCCGGCCCGGTTCCTTTCCATGGCACTTTGTCGTACGGATTATCACTCTCATTGGCATTTTAATGATGCTGCAGAACGATACAGACTGGAAATGATGAATGCGCTGAATATGCATTTTGCAGAACACTCCACTTATGGTGATTGGGCCTTCAAAGCGGATAAGTCGCTGTGGGAGGAAATACCTGATTTTTCTTACGAACCTATGACGTATGCCTCTATCATTCAGCAAAACGGCAACAATATTTTTGCCCTGATTCTGTGGTTTACGATTTCTGCGGGCCTGCTGGTGCGTGGTGTAAGAAGAGTAGATGTAATGTAATTTATAAAATACTAACCTATGTATAAACACAATTTTAAATTTGAATGGATGCAACTGCAGCGCGATCGCTGGGTGATCATCCTGCTGATGGTCTTTGTTGCCCTCTGCTTTTTTGCCGTATCCAATGGTAGTAAAAAGGTAACTGTCCGGGAAAATGAAATATTAAAATCCGAATCGATAGTCGCAGACTATGACAAGCAAAGTAAAAATATTATTGATTCGCTCAATGCTGGCTATGATATGGATGTGTCACCCTGGTCAAGTCCTAAGAGACTTTCGGTAGTTGGAAACCGGGGCGCCCGAGTGGCGGCTATGCCTCCTGCCCCACTGGCATTTATTGCTACAGGTCAGAGTGATCTATTCTCCCATGCGGTTAAACCGACTTTAACAAGTGAATCTTATATGCTCAGTTTTACCGAGATGAGTAACCCGGTTCAGTTGCTTTTCGGAAGCTTCGATCTGGCTTTTGTATGTATCTATTTGTTACCGCTGCTGGTACTGGGCTTCAGCTACAATCTCCTATCATCAGAGAAAGAACAAGGCTCATTAAGGCTGATGCTGGCCCAGCCGGTTTCTTTGTATCAGTGGCTGCTGAGCAAGCTTGCCCTGCGGTTTATCATTATGACAGGGATTGTATGGATTTCGCTTTTGGCGGCTATGTTGGTCAATGGAGTTTCCATGGCCGGTGAAGTGTTGATGATTGCCAGCCTATTATTGGTGGTTTCAATTTATATCTTGTTCTGGTTTATTGTCGCCCTCGTTGTCAATGCATTTGGAAAATCCTCCGGATTGAATGCAGTGATGATCATTTCTATCTGGGTGGGGTTGGTTATGTTGCTGCCGGCCATACTTTCGCAAGCAGGAAACAGTTTATATCCCATTCCTTCACGCATTAATCTGATCAATGAAATGCGAATGTCGCAGGCTGAGGCCAACGCAAAAGCGGATACCATACTTCAGAGTTTCTACCGTGATCATCCGGAATTAGCAAGGCCAACAGACGGGGAGAACAGTTATAGTTATTACTTAAAATTTTTCGCTTCGCAGAATGTAGTAAAAAGTGAAGTGACTCCTGTGTTGAATGAGTATACCGGCAAACTGAAAGCACAGCAGAATTGGGTATCAACTTTACGATTCTTGTCTCCTTCATTGATTGTGCAAAATGTGTTCAATGACCTGTCCGGAACTTCTACACGGCACTATGAGTCGTATCGTGAGCAGGTGGTTCGATTTGCTGAGGAATGGCGAAGTTACTTTTTGCCGCGCATGTTTGCCGATCAGGAAATGGCTAGTGCGGATTTTGAAAAACTGCCGGTATTCAATTTCAATTATGATGAAGTAAAAACGCACTATGCTGGGGATCTCTTTGGACTTTTACTTTTTGTCACGGCCGGGTTGTTTTTAAGCGCTTGGGTCTATCAGCGATATGCGAAAGAGGTTTTATTGGGATAATATTTTTTCAGGTTTAGGTTAGGTGTTCTGCCTCTCCCGCTCAAGCGGGGGAGTGCGGAACACTGAAAAAAGCCAACCATCAAATGAAGGATCACAACCGGGAACCAGGGATTATTTTACCTGAATAAGCGATGAGAATTATCTTACATATGGTTTTTAGTATTGTTTTTATTGGGCTTGCTAAAGCACAGGACACAGATGGAAATTTCCCTCCGCCTCAGGAAGCTCCGATAATTAATGCCATCAAGGCATCAAGATCAATAAAAATTGACGGGAGGCTGAATGAGCACGATTGGAAGGAAGCCGATGCAATTAAAAACTTCTTTAGAATAGAACCAAGACAAGG
>CAYTBO010000135.1:0-5120 GCA_964436055.1 uncultured Ohtaekwangia sp. | reverse complement strand
TGCCATCTGATGAAAATTTCATGAAATACTTCATCAATACACAAAAGTGGTCGATAGAAGCGGATATCAAAATATTCTATTTCTCGTCCTTCGATGAGTCGTGGAAAGTGGGTGCTGAAGGAGATGTTGGAGCTTATTGGGGAATTTGGGATAAACATGAAAAACTGAAATTCTAAGAATCAGTGGTGCTATTTTTTAGGACAGTCAGTTGCCGGGCTGACAAATTCTTTCATTGTACGTGACATACTTTGGTATCCAGATCATCTCCTGGCAGTATACAAAACGAAGTCTACAAATTACTGATCACTGGCCATAGATGTTGGCAGATATGAATATACAGTTAATCTGTTTTTAAAATAGCGTTGAAAAAGAGGTCAAGTATAGTAAAATTATTTATTCGACAATTCTATCGCTGGACTGATTTCAGTTAATCCTTTTTCTTTGATGAGTGCCTCTACCTCATCCCATTTGGAGGGGACAAAAGCGCTCAGATTTTCTGCACCGCTTTCGGTAACAAGCACTACATCTTCGATGCGAATATACAGGCGTTCTTCATGAATCCAGATCATAGGATCAATGGGGAACACCATACCGGGGGCGAGTTTTACACCATACACACGACCCACATCGTGGACAGCCATACCCACCGGATATTGAAAATGACCCCGAAATTTTATTCCCTCCTCTACAACCTTTAAGTGGGCAGGCTTCACAAACTTCTTGTCTTTCAGATATTCCTTCATATCGGCGGCTGCCCTGTCCAGTACCTCCTGGTTATCTTTCACAAGCTCCAATATACTATTTTTTGGAGCCTGTTTAGGCCAATGCCACCCATCAACCGGTTTGGTTGTTCCATCCCCCCTTTTATTATATTGTTGTCAAAACCAAAGCTGTAATTTTGAGCCTACTCTCCTTCCTCGACAAATCCTATTCGTATGCCAGGCCAGGTTTCAACCGGTGGTTGGTTCCACCCGCGGCACTCAGTATTCACTTATGCATCGGGCAGATTTATGCTTACAGTGTCTTCAATGAACCGATGACACGGCTCATCGGGATTACAAATTCCACAACAGGAGATTGGTCACTGACTACGTTGGGATGGATCTTCAGTATTGCGCTGTTTATGCTGGGCGCTTCGGCTGCTGTATTTGGTAAGTGGCTTGAGCGGGTAGGTCCACGTAAGGCCATGTTCACTTCGGCCCTTTGTTTTGGCAATGGATTTCTGGTCGCGGCTTTCGGAGTTTACATACACAATATCTGGATTGTATACCTGGGGCATGGTGTGTTGGGTGGCATTGGCCTGGGATTAGGATATATCTCACCGGTATCAACATTGATCAAATGGTTTCCCGACAGGCCAGGTCTGGCAACAGGTATGGCCATCATGGGTTTTGGCGGTGGCGCAATGATCGCTTCACCATTATCGGTCAGCCTCATGAAGTATTTTAACCATAGCCAGTCGGTCGGTGTTGTTGAAACATTTTTGGTTATGGGTTTGATCTATTTTATAGTAATGATGTATGGTGTGTTTACCGTGCGTGTACCTCCCGATGGTTGGAAGCCGGAAAGTTTTGATCCATCTTCTGGTCAGCAACATGCTATGATTACCACAGCCAATGTAGATGCCGATACCGCTATTCGTACGCCACAGTTCTGGCTCCTCTTTGCTGTGCTCCTGCTCAACGTGACTGCGGGTATTGGCGTGTTGGGTCAGGCATCAGTGATGGTACAGGAAATGTTTTCCGTAGACGTAGTTGGTGAAAGTTATGCCATCACAGCCGCGGAGGCAGCTGGATTTGTAGGTTTGTTAAGTTTATTCAATATGCTGGGACGCTTCTTCTGGTCGTCTGCTTCCGACAAGATCGGGAGAAAGAATACGTATACAATTTTCTTTCTGTTGGGCGCAGCGTTGTACGTGGTTATTCCTTCTCTTGGTTCAATGGGTAGCGCTGTATTGTTCATCATTACATTTTGCATCATCATGAGTATGTACGGAGGAGGTTTTGCCACGGTGCCTGCCTATCTCAAAGATATGTTTGGCGTGTTGCAGGTTGGCGCCATTCACGGTAGGTTGCTATTGGCCTGGTCGCTTGCCGCAATCTTTGGTCCTTCACTGATCAACTACCTGAGGGCATACCAGATAGAGACGATGGGGTTGCCTCCGGCTCAGGCCTATTCTTTTACCATGTACATCATGGCCGGGCTTTTATTGATTGGTTTTGTGTGCAATTGGTTGGTAAAACCTGTTGATGAAAAGTATCATGTGAAGGAGAAGGATTGATAGGCGTTGTTATCTCAACGACATGTTGCATACCGCCAATGTTGCATTGCAAACGGATCGAGCTTTATGAGTCAGGTAGCACTTCAGCCTTTTACATGCCTGCATTTTGATAACCAGTGCAGGAGAAATCATTAAGGTTAAACGGGTAAAAATTCTACATTAGTAGGATGTTTCATAATGGAGTTCAATAGGAATTCATATAAAAATACATTTAAGATAATAATGCTTTAAGATCCTTGTCGGCTTCGTGGATAGCAATAAAATTAGGCCCAATGAAGTCCTCATGTTTACAAGCATAGTTTCTAAACCACAATTATTGACGTCCTGAACTTTAATGTAAATGCTGCGCCTGCATCGTTGTTGATGTCAAGCAACCCATCCAATTGTGCTGTCAGTGTGGCTACCAATCGCATACCCATGCTTTGCATTGCATCAAAATTTTGCGGTAGTCCTTTACCGGTATCTGTAACCCTTAGTGTGTATTGATCTTCGCTTTTGGTGAGGCTGATACTTAACTTCCCTTTCTGTCGCTCATCAAACGCATACTTTAAAGCATTAGAAATCAATTCATTTAAAATCAAGCCTATGGGAATGGCTGTATCAATATCCAATGTGATGTCTTCTGCCTCGATAAGTTGTACAATTTCTCCAGGGGGTTTATATGTTTTGAAAAGAAAACTGCTCAGCTCACTGATATACTCTTTCATGTGGACAAGCGTGAGCTGATCTGAACTATATAGTTTTTCGTGAATGAGCGACATGGACTTAATTCTACTCCTTCCTTCATCTACCGCACTTTTAGCGGAGGATTCTCCGAGTTTCCGCGACTGCATGCTCAATATACTCGAAATGATCTGCAGGTTATTTTTAACACGATGGTGAATCTCCTTCAACAATATTTCTCGTTCGCGATTCTTTTCTTCGATTTTAACTTTAGCATTCCTGAGTTTCAAATACAGATAGACGCTGACCATCAGTATAACAAAAAGTACAATCCCCACGATCAGGTACATCCTGTTGCTTTTTGCCAGAAGCTGTACATTGGCTTCAGCCAATTTTTTTTGAGCCTGAATGCCAACAACATCTCTTCTTACTACTTCTTCTTTCAGCATAATTTGTGCATCCGCGTTGTATAAACTGTCATGAAAGGCAAAGAAGAGTTTATAGTTGGCAAGCGCTTTATCATATTGGTTACTGGCTTCATATACATCGCTGAGTATAGCATACAGATCGTTGATGTAAGCAATGTTACTTTGCTCGTAGGCGTGAGCCAAGCCTGCTGTCGCATACTGATGCGCTAATGTGAAATCCCGTTTTAGCAGATGCGCCTTTGCCAGACTTGCCTCAGATTCTATTATTCCCGTCTTCAGGTCTACTTTACCATAAACAGCCAATGCTTTCTCAAAATACTTAATCGCTTCTTCAATCTTGTTTCTAGCTAGTTCGATTTCGCCCAAAGCTTGATAATAATTTCCGCTTGTTTCTACAGCACTCAGCGAGGCCATCATTTGCTGAACCTCCGACATGATTTTGCCAGATTTATCTACATTTCCTTTCCTCACTTCAATTCGGCTATTCAACAGTAACTGTTGCACAATATTAAATGTGTCTTTGGTTTGGCGGTAATAATTTAATGCCTCCATCAGATAGTCCTGTGCCTTTTCGTAATCCTTCATGCGTATCATTACTTCAGCCAATAGTGCATTCGATCGCGTCACATAGAGTTGCGATTCTAATCCTTCGAGTAGAATCCTGCTTTGCTGGAATTTTTCCACCGCCTTCTCATAATATCCTCGTTGCGCATAGTGCATTCCAAATCGCTCATATTGCCATGAGATTATTCTTTCCCTTTTGGAATTAATAGCCAACTGAAGGGCCTCCTCCATATATTGTCTTGCTTCTTCTGGTGCACCCAGGCGCAACTTCGATTCCGACATGCTATTTAATGCATACTGAATTAGGTTATTGATATCGGCATACTGTGCACTTACTCTTCCGATTCTTGGATCGATATAGGGATCGGTTTTCATCTTCTTCAACAAATCAATAGCTTCCTCCATGTATTTAAATCCTAGCTCCGGCTCGCCCAGCCTTGTCAGGATAAATCCGTAGTTTCTCTTTGCATTGGCAATATGTTTGGTGTCAACAGTTTCGTCCATGAATGGAAGAAGTTCTTCCAGCACCTCTCTTGATTTCTGATACAATCCCAGGTTGGATCTTAAGCGCTCCGCTAATTGGTATCCCGCAAATACTAAGGCATCATTGCATTTATACTGACGGGCTATTCTCATTGCCTCTTCACAAGCTGCAATGCTTTTGCGAAAATCATTGTCGATGTTATTGCCCACCAGGTTCTCCATGATGAGTCCATAAGCCCGGGCTTCTGGTATATTCTGCTCTTCAGCATTTTTATAAATAATAGCGATTTGTTTCTCTCCGTTTACCCTGTCGCCAGGCCCACCAATATAGAGACGTGCCAAGCCTACAGCCATGTCGATTTGATCCCATCCTGGCTTGGCGTTCCTTGCCACCCGTTCCAGGCTGTCAATCAAATCCTGGCTAGAAACAGAAATAGAAGCAAGAATAGCCGTTGCTGCGAATAATGGAACACGTAAGCCGGCCAGAGACATGAGTAATTGGATTAAAACTCAAAAGGAATGTTAATCTAATCATATTTTGATAATTATTGAACAGCAAAAGGCTTCTTAATGAAGTAAGAGATAATTGTTCCGAAAAATCTCATCCAATGCCTTTACCCTATTAGATTATAAGTCTGGAAAAGATTACTTAATCAACAACACTTTTTGATTGATGGGATACAACCACTCAATACCACGAT
>CAYTBO010000134.1:1615-5122 GCA_964436055.1 uncultured Ohtaekwangia sp. | reverse complement strand
TTAGTGTTACTAGTACTCGACTTTAGTGTCACTAGTTCGCAACTTTTTTGTCAGTCGACACCTACTCCTTCACCGGCTCCCGATGTCCCACCCAGGTAAATCTTTTGGTAACATATTCCGGATTGGTAAAAGAAGCATTTCCTGATGGATTGCCTCCCGTAACATGAAAATCGGAAAATGCTGCATTTTGATTCATGTAAATGCCGCCTGTAAGATTGAAAGACACAGGCGTGGCCGCCAAAGCCATCTCATCCGCAATCTTTTCTTTTACCGCATCATCGGTTGTATAGGCTCCACAGGAAATAGCACCATGCTTCATGGCCAACGATTGCGCTAAAGCAATCGACTCATCCGTATGCTTCGTTTTTATTAACAAGGCGATGGGACCAAACAACTCTTTGCTGAATACCTCTTCTTTCGAAGCATCAACTTCTACCACCACCGGGGTGGAAATCCTGGCGTTCTTAAACATAGGGTTTTCAAAAGTTCTGGACTTCAACCACACCTTTCCGGGCAGTTTCTCTGCCTCGGATACGCGATCGCATGTTTTTTTGTTCTGAATTGCCCCCAACACAAAAGGACCCGCCTTGGGGTTATCCACAAGGCTGTTGATGCTGTCAACAAATTTTTGAGCAAACTCATCAAAACTCACATGGCCACCTTTGGTTTTTATTCCGTTGGCCGGCACAAAAAAGTTTTGTGGAGCAGTACACATCTGCCCGCTATATAAATTTACGGAAAACGTAAGGTTGGCAACCGCTTTGTCGATGTCCTCCACTGAATCCAGTATGACTGAATTAACTCCTGTCTTTTCCGTAAAGACAACCTTGCCAGTAAGTCCTTCCAGATAATTACCAAAAGCAGAATTGCCGGTATAGTCAATCAACTTAACGTCTGCATGTTCTGCCAATTCCTTCGTAATCATTTTATCGTATGTATCCACAGCCAACTGACAGGCATTGGGATCACATCCATTTTCTTCAAGTGCTTTTTGAATTTCTGCAACAAATATGGCTATGGGTAAAATCGCTCCCGGATGTGGCTTGACGATTACGGAATTACCGGTAACAAGGCTTCCATAAATTCCCGTCACGGAATTCCATGTAGGAAAAGTGGAACATCCGATAACCAGAGAAATTCCTTTTGGGACGGCTCGCCATTCTTTATTTAATTGAATGTTGAACTTTCCCATGGGTTTATCCCAAAGCGCTGCTGATGGAAAGCGTTTTAATTCTTCGTAGCCTGCTGCAATGGCTTCCATGGCACGGTCTGCAGCATGTGGGCCTGAGGCTTGAAACGCCATCATGTAACCCTGCCCTGTGGTATGCATGGTCGCATAGGCTACTTCAAAGAAACGTGATTTTACTTTTTCCAATGACTCTACCAGAATTCCCGCGCGATCTTTGGGCGAAATTTTTCTCCACTGATGGAATGCTTTTTTTGAGCGTTCAATCAAAACAGCGGTTGAAAAAGTTGGGTAATTTATTCCCAGGGGCTCTTGCAAGTAAGGAGATTCCTCCTGCCCTGCCCATCCGAGCGGCTCTGATTGCCTCAATTCTTCAAAATTCTTTTTAAGCGTGTTTTTGAATTTAACCTGACCATCAGCATCAGCAGTTTCACCATAGATAGATGGTGCAGGATGCTCGGGATAAGCTGCAAAAAATGTGCGATCGTGAAGTGCCTTTATCGCCTGATTAATCTTTTGTTCGTGTTTTTTAAATAAACTCATTACTTCATTAAATTTTATTGAGCACCAAATACTCGTTTTAACAAATCGGTTGTTCGGGCTACCGGGTTTACCCTGATTTCCTTTTCCTCTCTGGCCACCATCACAAATAAACCATCAATAGCTTTGGTCGTGGCATAGTCATTCAGATCTGGATTTACCTTTTCAACAAAAGGAATTTTATTGTACGTACCCACAAGATCTCCGTAATACTTTGTCGCACTTACCTTATCCAATGACGCCTGAATTACCGGGCTGAATTTTTCTTTTAATTGTGCTGATGTGGTTCGCTTCAAATACTGAGTGGCTGCATCCTGATCTCCCTTTAAAATACCCCAGGCATCTTCTATCGTCATCGCTCTGATGGCTGAAATGAAAATGGGTTTAGCTTCTTTAGCCGCATCTTCGGCTCCACGATTCAACGTCATCACAAATTTATCAACCTCATTACCCAGGCCCATTTGGCGCAATCGGTCTTCTACTTTTTTTACATCGGGAGGAAATAAAATCTTGATCGCTTCATTTTTGAAATAGCCATCAAGTTGCGAAGCCAGGTCGGATCCATTGGATATTCCCTTTATTAATGCTTCCTTAAGGCCCTCCGCCACATCCGCACTGGTCAGTGGGGCCTCTCCCAATGACTTATTGGCCGTGGAAATAGCTTGATTTATTTGCGCTGAAGTGCAGGCTGTAAATAACAGAACTGCGATTACGTAAAGTTTTGACATTATTAATTACAAAAGTGAAGTGCTAAAGTTAGGAAGAATACTTAAATCGGGAAGGTATAATTTGGACGTTAAAAGTTTAAAACCTCGACTTTTTAGTAGCCAAAAACCTGGTTTTTGAATTTTTAAGATATTTGAATCGTAACCCTGCCCTTTTAAACCGTTAGAAGCTTCATGAATCATGTTCTTGTAGAAATAATTGCCATTGGTGATGAATTGCTGTACGGCCAAACCATCGATACCAATTCGCATTGGATCAGCACGGAATTGGATAAGGCCAACTTTAAGGTGGTCAGACGCACAACAATTGGTGACCGGGAAGATTGGATCCTAAACTCTTTTGAAGAGGCAGAACAGCGAGCCAACATTATTCTTATTACGGGCGGTCTTGGACCAACCAGCGATGATCTGACCAAACCCTGCATGGCTAAATACTTCAACTGCGAAACGGCCATTCATGAAGAAGCCCTTCAGGAGGTCACGGCATTTTTTAAAAGCCGCGGCCGCGAACTAACGGAACTAAACCGGCAACAGGCAGCCCTCCCTGTATGTTGCACGAAAATTACTAATGCCATTGGGACAGCACCCGGAATGTGGTTTGAAAAAAATGGAAAAGTATTTGTCTCCATGCCCGGGGTACCACACGAGATGAAGCTCATGATGACCAACATCATCATCCGGAAGTTGAAGGAAAAATTTCTACCCCCGGAAAATTATCATCAAATGATTCGAACAGTCGGTATCGGTGAATCCTTTCTGGCAGAAAAAATCATGGATTGGGAAAAGGCGCTTCCCAACCACATCAAGCTTGCCTATCTCCCCGGGTTGGGAGAAGTTAAACTTAGACTTACGGGCACGGGTACTTCCAAATCTCAATTGGAATCTGAGATTCATGAGCTTACCGCAAAATTGAAGCCTATAGTAGGGGAATTTATTTATGGCTATGGTGAAGAGCCTCTCGAAGTTGTAGTAGGAAACATGTTGCGTCAGCAAAACCTAAAACTATCCATCGCGGAAAGCTGTACCGGAGGATATTTATCTCATCTGATAACCAGC
>CAYTBO010000134.1:0-1515 GCA_964436055.1 uncultured Ohtaekwangia sp. | reverse complement strand
AAAATGGCACTGGTAGAACTCATTATGCCCAAAATGGGCGAAAGTATCATGGAGGCAACAATTTTGTCCTGGCTCAAAAAACCGGGAGACAAAATTGAGCAGGATGAATCGGTACTTGAAGTTGCTACAGACAAGGTCGACACGGAAGTACCTTCAATGCATGCCGGTATACTAAAAGAGATTTTAGCAAAGGATGGTGCTGTCGTAAAGGTTGGAACAGCCATCGCTGTTATATCCACAGATGGAGACGATTCAAAACCGGAAAAACCTTCTGCCAAAATTGAATCGCCAAAGCCAGTCTCACAACCAAAAGCAGAACCGGTTACTATCAATGCCCCAACCAATGGATCGAGCCATGCCACTGATTACAAGTCGGCATCCCGTTTTTATTCGCCCCTCGTAAAAAATATTGCTAAACAGGAAAATATTGCGGTCGCAGAACTGGAATCTGTGCCCGGTACCGGAAGCGAAGGCAGGGTAACCAAAAAAGATATTTTATCATACATTCAACAGCGCAAAGGCGGACAAACTTTCTCTACTGCATTTGTTTCATCCAAACCTGCCGTCCCAGCCATTATAAATTCCGGTGATGAAATAATTCAAATGGATCGCATGCGCAAAATGATTGCTGAGCGTATGGTGGATTCTAAACGAACTTCACCTCACGTTACATCATTTGTGGAGGCCGATGTTACTACGTTGGTTAACTGGAGAAATAAAGTTAAAAACGAATTCCAAAAGAAGGAAGGTGAATCACTTACTTTTACGCCAATTTTTATCGAGGCGGTAGTGAAGGCGATCAAGGATTTCCCGATGATCAATATTCAGGTGGATGGAGACCGGATCATCAGGAAAAAAGAAATTAATATCGGAATGGCCGTAGCGCTCCCCACAGGAAATCTTATCGTGCCTGTAATCAGGAATGCGGATCAATACAGTCTTAAGGGAATTGCCAAGGCGGTAAACGACCTGGCTCTTCGCGCCCGGGAGAACAAGCTCAAACCGGATGACCTTTCGGGGGGAACCTACAGCGTCTCCAACGTTGGTTCATTTGGCAATGTGATGGGAACGCCAATCATTGTTCAGCCTCAGGTGGCTATTTTGGCCCTTGGTGCAATTCAGAAAAAACCAGCTGTGATTGAAACGGCAGAAGGTGACATGATCGCCATTCGCCATAAAATGTTTCTCTCTCATTCCTATGATCACAGGGTTGTGGATGGCGCTTTAGGGGGCATGTTCGTAAGAAGAGTGGCTGACTATCTGGAAAAATTTGATATCAACACACCGCTTTAATTAGCTGAAGCAAGCTGGCCTACCCTGATGGGTAACACAATACAGAATACAGTGGATTTTTCAGTGGAGGATATCAATTGGATATCGCCTCCATGCAACCTGACAAAAAAAGCTGCCATTGCCAACCCAAGACCTGCACCACGCTCTCCGGAGGTATCTTCAGCGGCCGGCATTTGGTAGGTAAATAACTTATCACGATGATTGGAAGGAATTGGTTTTCCT
>CAYTBO010000133.1:0-5171 GCA_964436055.1 uncultured Ohtaekwangia sp. | reverse complement strand
GTGAAAGCTGCAAGCGCAAATAAGCCAAGACAAGCAATAAAAATTGCAAGACCCGCAAAAATCATAAAAATGTTTTTTAGACGTTGCTCCGCCCTGAACAAGGCATCAAAATCCTGATCTAAAAATGTATATTCAAACGGAGATCCTGTATTTTGCCGATTCCATAATTCTTTGAGTGATGATACTGCTGACTCAGGATTTCCACTATACCTTACCAAAAGGTAACGTGATACATCAGTAAATGAAATTACAAGTGGTCTTACCTCATTCTTTAATGACTCGAAGTTATAATCCTTTACAATGCCTATCACTTTATTGGTTACAGGTTCTGGTCCGTTAAAATTTATAACTTCTTCATTCAAGGGATCTATCCAGCCAAACTGCCTGACCGCAGCTTCATTTACCAATACCGCACTACTGTCTGTCAAAAATTCTCTTGAAAAAAACCTTCCCTCTACGAGCTCAAGTTTTAGCACATTCATGTGGTCATAATCAGCATAGTAAGATCCTGCCAATTGATCCTGTTCAGATCCTTTTGTTCTAAATACAGTGGTGTTATTTACACCAGGGAAAGAGTTGTCGGTATAACTTGCTGATTCAACACCCGCCACCTGCAAAGTGCTATTTTTGAAAGCTTCCCGACTGGAGCCCAACTTCCCGGTATTTTGCAATACGATCACATTTTCCTTGTCGAGTCCAAGATTTTTTGATTGCAAATATTGAAGTTGCTGTAGTACCACAGCAGTGGCAATTATCAAAAATATGGATATGGCAAATTGAACAACCACCAAGGTGCTGCGAACACCCTTAGTCTTAACACCTGCACTTACCTTGCCTTTTAAAACCTCAACAGCATTAAAAGAAGTAAGATAAAAAGCCGGGTAACTTCCTGCCACAAAACCTACAAATACAATCAGACCTATAATACTAAGCGTAAACTGTGGTTTCAATAAAACCTCAACTGTCAATTCCTTGCCAGAAAGTAAATTAAATGAAGGCATCAACAAATATGTAATTCCTATTGCTATGGTGATGGCGACAAGGCTATATAAGACAGACTCGGCAAGAAACTGCCAAATCATTTGATTTCGCGCTGATCCGAGAGTTTTGCGAAGACCTACTTCTTTTGCTCTGCTGGCTGAGCGTGCAGTAGACAAATTCATGAAATTAATGCAAGCGATAATCAGAATAAAAACACCGATTAGTGAAAAAATGTATACGTATTTAATTTCACCATTGGGTTCAATGTCATCCTGTGTTGGCGATTTGAGGTGAGTCTCAACCATCAGATATAGATAATATTGATATATTCCTCCACTCTTTTTGAATTCTTCAAATGAAATTCCTAACCCCTGCTCCACTTCCACACCAACGTATTTAGCAACAATATCATCAAGATTCTTGTTGGTGCCGGCCACCGAATTGTTTGAATTGAGCTTCACATAAGTCTGTAACGAGTTTCCTGTCCACCCTTCAAATAATTGTCCCTTGGAAGACTCAAATGATACTAACGCGCTATAATGAAAGTGCGAATTTCCAGGAGCCGGTGCTGCTAATCCGGTTACTTTAAATGAAACATTATCATTTCCAATTACGATCAGCTTTCCAATTGGATTCTCCTTTCCAAAATATTTTGTCGCCAGCAAAGGCGTTAACACAACTGTATTCGGTTCAACCAAAACGGTGGCAGGATCACCTTCAATCAATTCAAAACTAAAAAAATCGAAAAAGTTTGAGTCAGCGTAAATCACCTTCTCTTCCGAAAATGTTAAATCTTCATATTTAAAAACAAGTGGTTGCTGCCTGGGCCACAACCTTAGGGTAGATTCAATACCTGGAATTTCATTTTGCATCGTAGAGGCGACTGGCCAACTACTATTTGAAGTGTTGAACTCCTGGCCTCCAATTTTTCCAAGCAAGCCCACACGGTAAATGTTATCGGCATCCTGATGAAACTTATCATAACTTAATTCATCCGTTACATAAATAAATATGAACAGGCAACAGGCCATGCCTATTGAAAGTCCCAATACATTGATGGCTGAGAAAAATTTGTATTTAAGGATATTGCGAATTGCAACTTTGATATAATTTCTGAACATAATCGATAATCGGTTTTTTTAATTGAAAATAAGAGTCCACGGCAAGCCTAAGACGCTTACTTCAGTCACAATGTTGCACTCAATCGCAATATTATTATTCGTCTCTCAGGGTTTTTGTTGGATTCATCCTGGCTGTGTTATAAGTCTTGAATCCAATAGAGCCAGCAGAAACAAAAATCATAACGAAAGCAGAAATTAGTAAAGTTTCAATAGTTGTCTTCTGAAAATAATCCCAAATACTACCCATGAGCATTTCGGCCATATAGGCACCCGCAAAGCCACCCAATACACATGAGATTAGTAAAATGATTACAAACTCTTTGTTTATAATTCTGGTGATATTGCTAATAGATGCACCTAGTACTTTACGAACACCAATCTCTTTCATGCGTTTGATAATGTTAAGCGAAACCATAGTGAATAATCCTGTCGCTGATAAGAACACTGCCACTATACCCAGGAACATAAACATTTTAACAATGTTGTTATTTACTGTATTGGCCTCCACTACCTCCTCATCCATATATTTTCCCATATACATTTTGTTCGGGAATATCTCCTTCCATGTGCTTTCCATAAATTCGTTTATCTCAACTATTTTGCTGGCGTCAGCACTTACCTGTACATACTTTATGGGATCCTGTTGTCCATACCTGATCATGGTTGGCTCAACCTTTTCCCACAACCCGCTGCTGTAGACATTTTTAACAACACCAATAACATAAAGCTTAACCGTGTCCATCCATATGATCTCTTTACCAACAGGCTCATTCCATCCGAATTTAGTGACCAATTCCTCCGAAACCAGCACAGATTCTTTTCTGTCTGTTTCAGAATCTTTAACAAAATCTCTTCCTTCAAGAATGGTCAGGCCAACTGTTTTTACATAATCATCACCCACATTAAGTATATCGACTTCAATTTCTTTTTCCTCACTTTTAATCGGATCGTTGTAATAGTTGCTAAAAAAATGGTGCTCACTGCCGGAAACAGAATGAATGTCAGGGTTTTTTAGCAATTGATTGCGGTAGGTTTCATATTCAGACCTGTTTTCCACGAACGAATAAACAACGCCACTCTTGTCAAACCCCAGATCAAATTCCTGCTGATACCTGGCATTGTCAATGAATGCGATACTGCACACAATTCCAATAAGTGAAATAGCAAATTGTAAGGTGAGCAATACGCGCATAAAGGGATTAGTGCCACCAAACTTCACAGTTCCTTTAAGTATTGAGACGGATTGAAATTTACTGATATAAAATGCCGGGTAAGCGCCAGCCAGTATTCCTACCACCAGCAATAAGCCTATCATGAAAAAAGTAAAGTCAAGATTGCCAAAATAGTTAGTGTTAATTTCAAGGTTTTCCCACATCATATTGAATGCTGGAATTAAAAATACTTCAGCTAAAAAGACGCCGATAACCAGTGCAATAAAGCATACGAAAATTGTCTCGCCCAAAAACTGGGCTATTAAATGCTTCCTCTCGCTTCCCATCACTTTTCGCACACCAATCTCCTTTAATCTGCCAGACGAAATAGCAATAGAGGTATTGGTGAGGTTAAAACAAGCCAGCAATAATATGAGGATACCCATTACACTGATACCGATAACTGCTGCAATCGGAGAACCTTCGCGTGTCCATGTACCAGGCCTGTTTTGATAGCTGTCGCGTACCGCCATGCCAATGAAAGGATCAAGTGCAAAACTGCTGATGATAAAATCCTCCCGAACTTTGTTGTTATTTTCCTTATAGGTTTGAATTTGATTTTCAACGGAACTTAACCTGGTTGGATCACTTATTTGCAAAAACAATGTGTTTCTATACTTCCAGCTATTCTCATGGTAGTCAAGATTACCTGGCGTAAATTGATTTTCATAATTAGTAAATGCCAGCTCAAATCCAAAGCTTGAGTTGGACGGTTGGTTTTTAAAGACACCACCAACTATATATTCTTTTACCTTACCACTATCAAGCAATTGAGTAAGCGGTTGGCCTGCAACATGGACATCATTAAAATACCGCAAGGCAATATCTTCACTCAACAGGATTGATCCTCTTTCTTTGATTGACTCAGCAGATCCATCCAGAAATTCAAAAGTGAAAAGTTCGAAAAACGCAGGATCAACATATTGGATTCCCCCTGCAAACAATTCCTCTTTTACCCTGAAGTTGGCTCCTGAAGGTGAATAGCGAACTACTTTATCAACATCAGAAAGATTTTCTTTGATCGCATTTCCCAAACCCATCGGCACGTATCCATAGGTAGTAACTTCCTTTTGAAACTCCCGTGTTGTATTTACCCGATAAATACTAGACGAATTAGAATGATTATTGTCAAAGGTTTTATTGAAATCGTAATGGAAATAAGCAACGATGCAACTCGCAATTGAAATGGCCATTCCAAAAATATTGATGAAGATGTACAGCTTATTCTTCATCATACTGCGCAGGGTAATCAAAAAGTAATTTTTTAACATGGGTTGGGGTTTTTGTTAATTGACTGGATTACGCATTTAAAGGTTGCATGTATCTGTAAAGTACCTTGTATTACCAAGTAACAAGGCTAAAAATAGGGCTTCATTTATTTTCAAAACAAAGCCCTATTCTAAACCTAAACCTAAGCTACTAAGAGAACGAATCAGGATGATCAAATCCTGCACTTTTATCAAATCGCTTAACGGCGATTTCTTCCACTATACGTGGAAACGCTCTTTGATGTTTTCCGTTACCACCTTTCCATCGAATAAATTCACAATTCGATGAGCATAGTTGGCATCATAAGGAGAGTGTGTAACCATTATAATGGTAGTACCTTCTTCATTTAACTGAGATAATAATTTCATTACCTCCTCACCATTGGCAGAGTCCAGGTTACCCGTAGGCTCATCGGCAAGTATTACTTTAGGCCTAGCCACGATAGCACGTGAAATGGCAACCCTTTGCTGCTGACCGCCAGAAAGCTGCTGCGGGAAGTGATTTCTGCGGTGCATGATGTTCATTCTTTCCAGCACTTCTTCCACTTTAGTTTTTCTTTCGCTGGAAGGCACCTTCAAATACAACAAGG
>CAYTBO010000132.1:0-5239 GCA_964436055.1 uncultured Ohtaekwangia sp. | reverse complement strand
CCTAAGAATTGGAAGTCGTTGGAAATTAAAGGGTACAGTAAAAGAAAATAGTTTGAAAATGAAGCGTAGTATCAGATTAATTGCACTTATAGCTACACTGGGTCTGTCTTGGGGCTGTACCAAACCCGATAAAGAGGTTAATATAAACCCCGATAAATTTCACGATGCAGTCACCAGTTTAACGGATGTAATAATTCATGATATCTTTTCTCCTCCTGTAGCGAGCAGGATTTATGCATATTCAACTATTGCCGCCTATGAGGTAATGGCGGCACAGGATTCCTCCTATCAATCATTAGCAGGTCAGGTTCGTGGATTGGAGCCTCTTCCTTCTCCTGAAGGAAAGGTGAATCATGAGGTAGCTGCTATCCAGGCGTTCTTGCTTGTGGGTAAGGCTCTTATTTTTTCGGAAAAGGAAATTGAAAATTATATTGATTCATGGCATAAGGAACTGGATGAAATGGGAATATCTGAATCTATAAAGACGAACTCAATAGCGCACGGCCAAGCTGCCGCAAAGCATATTCTAAGTTGGGCAGATAAAGATAATTATAAACAGACCCGGACGTTTGAAAAGTATAATGTTAATGACGAGTGGGGAAGATGGCAACCCACGCCACCTGCCTACATGGAAGCTATTGAACCTCACTGGAACAAAATTCGACCCTTCGTATTAGACTCTGCCAATCAATTTGTGCCTGATCCTCCTGTTAAATTTGATATGAATAAGGATGCTCAATTCTACAAAGAAGTGAGTGAGGTATACGATGTTGTAAAAAATGCTTCAGCGGAGCAATCTGAAATAGCTGGATTCTGGGATTGCAATCCGTATGTTATGAATGTGCATGGCCATGTAATGTATGCTACCAAGAAAATTACACCCGGTGGTCATTGGATGGGAATAACTATGATCGCTTGCCAAAAGGAAAATGCCAGCCTTATGAAAAGTACTGAAGCATATGCCATGACTGCCATTGCCCTGGCCGATGGCTTTATTAGTTGTTGGGATGAAAAATATAGAAGCAACGTGATAAGGCCTGAAACGGTAATCAATAAATACATTGATGAGACATGGGTGCCTTTATTACAAACTCCACCATTTCCTGAATATACCAGCGGTCATAGCGTGATCTCATCAGCGGCTGCGGTTACGCTGACTAAAATTTTTGGCGACAACTTCAATTTTATTGACTCTACCGAAGTGAAATTTGGCTTACCCGTCCGAACGTTCAATTCTTTTTATGAAGCATCTTCAGAAGCTGCTATAAGCCGGCTTTACGGTGGAATCCATTATAGAATGGCTATTGAGGAGGGTGTAGAACAAGGCAAAAAAGTAGGGCAGTTGGTGGTGGAACGCATTCGCGCAAGGAAGGAAAATGAACTCTCGCACAATTGAGTTCAAATTCCAGAACAGGTTCCAATAATTCAATACAACAACTACAGGTTGCAATCGATTGCAGCCAAAATTATAGGTTAATAGCACTATTTTTCATTACTGCTTTAATCCAACCACTTACATGAATATTCCCGTATTCTATGTATTTTGAATCAATGTAATTGCATTAGAATCAGTATTTTTAATTTCCATAATCCAATCGCCACCAAGGAGAACCGTGCTGTATAGATCATTGAAAATAGTTGCACTTATCCTTATTCCTTATAATGCATTTTGCCAGTCAAAACTAGACAGCCTGGAGAGTTTATTTGGAACGTGGTATGATAGCGTTGTGGAGCAGGAGGCCAGCGAGCTAATGTATAACAGTATTTACCTCACTAAATTAAGGGGAAGAACAACGCACCAATATTTTGATAAGAGAGACTGGCAAAATGGAAGTTTATCCTTGTCAGGTGAGTTATATAGGAATGTCGCCATGCTCTTTGATATTGAACGAGATCAATTGATAATTAAACATCCTGAAGCTTATAGGACAGATGGAATAATGGTTGACATGAATAGTTTACAGAGCTTTACTTTGGCTGGACATCATTTCCGGAAGTATAAATTTTCGGGCAGAAGTAGCTTTTATGATGTGCTAGTTGATGGAAATCAGGTTACTCTTCTTGCAAAGCGAAAGAAAAAAAGTTCTCCAAAAAAGGAAGGGATAGAATTGGATGCAACGATAAACTATTTTATACCGGTTGAAGATCGACTCATTTCAATAAAAGGAATAAACACCCTTATAAAATTGTATCCAAGCCATAAACTCACAATGCAAAGTATCAAAAAGGAAGAAAAAGTTAGAATGAGAATCAGGAAAGAAGAGACTGTTGTTCGCTTCATAGAGTTGTTGGACAGTAAGATGAATGCCGACAATGAAATCATTTAACATCTTATTCCTGACTATTATTCTGTCCTTTGATCTAGTGGCTCAAGATGATTTATATCAATTTCATTTTAATGAAAGCAGTCCGATTGAGATAATATCTGAAATTGAAAACAAAACGGGACTTACATTCTACTATGCTCCCAAATGGTTGGATAGCTTGACCACTCAAACTGAAACCTTTGCGGGCACGCTGGATGAAATTCTTACAGGGATTTTTTCCAAGAGCAAGATTAATCACCTGATGCTTGAAGATAAAATTATTCTTACTTACAACGCACCCATTCTCACCCAAATAGCATTCGACTCCACATCGTCTTCAGTTCCAGAGTCGAAGTATATTTTTGTGAGAGAATATGACGAGGCAAGCGGCAACAATATCGAAGAGCAAACTTTTATAATAGGTAAGAAATCACAGATGCAAATAGGAGGCACTTCTCTTCTTTCTGGATTTATAAAGAATGAATCTAATGACGAAGCGTTAGCTGGGGCATTCATAAAATCAGATGAGGCGACAGCCATCTCTGATGATAGGGGATTTTATGTTATCAAAGTTTCAAATGGTAAATCGGTGATTCATTTTCAATTTGGTGGAATGAAATCTGCTCGAAGAACAATTCTTGTTTTTTCTGATGGCAGGCTTAATGTAAATATGATTCCCAATATTGTCATGCTTGACAACTTGACCATAAAGGCAAATGCGGACGAAAATATTTCAAGCGTACAAATGGGTGTTTATAAGTTCGCGGTAAATGATTTAAAAAATGTTCCAAAGTTTTTTGGCGAAAATGATATTTTAAAAGTAGCCCTTACGTTGCCCGGTGTTCAAAATGTTGGAGAAGGATCTTCAGGGATTAATGTGCGTGGTGGCAATGCTGATCAAAATCTTATCTTATTAAATAATGCTACTATTTACAACCCATTTCATTTTTTTGGCTTCTTCTCTTCTTTTAATTCGGACATCCTTGCGAGCACGGAGCTATACAAAAGCAGCATGCCTGTAAACTTTGGAGGAAGACTTTCATCGGTATTGGATGTCAAAACGAGGGGCGGCAATAAGGAAAAAATTAGTGGAAAAGGAGGACTTGGGATCGTTACAAGCTCGCTTAACCTTGAAGTGCCATTGATTAAACATAGCACATCGATTACAGTAGGTGGTAGGTCCACTTATTCAGATTGGGTACTTAATCAAGTAGATAATGAGACCATCAAAAATAGTAGCCCTTTGTTTTATGATTTATCAGCTGGTATCGATCATGTGTATGGCCAAGCAAGTAATATAAATATATCAGGTTACTATAGTTATGATCAGTTCAGATTGTCTACCGATTCATTGTATTCCTATAGTAATTTTAATTTATCTTTAAATTGGAGACATCATATCAACAAAAACCTTTCTTCTGAATTTATTGCTACTTCAAGTAGGTATGATTACCGTATTGACTACAACACCTCACAAGAATCAGCGTTTGAATATGGTTTTGAAATTGGTGATTTATTTAGTCAGTTCAAGTTTGACTACACACCTGCGGCCTCGCATACCTTCCAGTTGGGGGTTGATCTTAGACTGTATGATATTAAACCTGGTTTTCGGAAGCCTAAAACTGATTTATCCACAGTTCCATTAGAAAAATTGCCTGATGAAAATGGCATTGAGGCAGCTTTTTTTATTGCTGATAATTTTACCATAAACGAAAAATGGTCTGTCTATGGAGGTGTTAGGTATAGTGGCTTTGGTGCCTTAGGGCCAGGAACATCAAACAACTTCCAGAATGGTGTGCCAAAAAGTAAGTCTAGTATTACTGACACAATAGCTTTTAGGGACAATGAAATCATTAAATTTTACTTCGGACCTGAGTTCAGATCATCGATAAGATATTCCATTGATAATACTCGGTCTGTTAAAGGAAGCTATAATGCTACAAGACAATATCTTCACAATTTATCCAATACAGTGTCCATTTCACCAACAGATACTTGGAAATTATCTGATAGGAATGTGTTGCCACTAATCGCTAATCAGTATTCACTCGGATACTTTGAAAACTTTAAGGAAAATGCGTTCGAAGCATCTGTGGAGATTTATTATAAAATTTCAAAAAACTTAATAGACTATAAAACGAATGCTGATTTAGTGCTCAATCAAAGTTTAGAAACCGACATTTTGCAAGGTGATGGCAGATCCTATGGAGTAGAAGTTTTTTTAAGGAAATCATCTGGGAAGGTTAATGGCTGGTTATCTTATACTTACAGTAAGTCTTTACAGCGTTATAATTCTCGCTTTGATGAAGAAACTATTAATAATGGTGATTTTTTCCCTACCAACTATGATAAACCGCATGTTTTGAATTTGGTTGGTAATTATAAACTAACAAGACGTTATAGTTTTGCACTCAACGTCAATTATGCCTCCGGAAGGCCAGTTACATACCCAACAGCCAGTTATAATATTGGGGGGGCGCCAATAATACATTTTGCTGATAGAAACCGTTTTAGAATTCCTGATTATTTTAGAATAGATATGGGTATAAATGTTGAAGGCAATCACAAAATCAAAAAACCTGCCCATGGATTTTGGTCTTTCAATATCTACAACTTATTAAGTAGAGATAATGTATATTCTATTTTCTTTAGAAACAGTGAGGGCAGTATTAAAGCTTACCGTTTATCTGTTTTAGGTTCCGCAATTCCTTCTATCACCTATAAATTTGAATTTTAATTATGAGGATATTGAACAGTCTGGGTGCATTGCTAGTGTTTACATTATTTTTATGTAGTTGCATTACAGAAATTGAACCTGAATCTATTGACTTTGACGATCTATTGGTAGTTGAGGCCTTGATTACTGATCAACCCATTAAACATGCTGTTAAACTTTCAAGAACTGTGCCCATTAATTCAAAGGAATCGAAGCC
>CAYTBO010000131.1:0-5307 GCA_964436055.1 uncultured Ohtaekwangia sp. | reverse complement strand
AATGAAGGATAAATACGCTTAAGCCTTTCTGAAAGTTGCCTTATATCTGGAAATATTCTCATTAATGATCATTCGAGCGGTTCTTGTCAAATTGCCTATAAAAACGTAAGTGCGGTTATTCATGGTCGCTTGCGGACGGTTTTGAAAAATTTACAAGGAAATCCCAGTCTTACTAACTTTGAATTAATCCATTAATTTATATCATTTTTCAATGATTTTTATAGAAATGCCACTATCTCGGCATTACCTGCCAGAGGTTTACCTGAAATATATTTTTCTGATTATGAAATACCCTTATTTTTAAGTCTTAAAAGCAAAGACAAAATGCCTGTTAAGAAACGCCTAGTATTTTCGATTTATTCTGATTTATTATTCCTTTTGTTTTTCTCACTCCCCTTTGCGCTTGTTCAATCACATGCACAAACATTGGGGGATAGTAGAATCTGGTTCACAGATTCGGATGGCGCTGGACGGATTGCTGGGATGGATCTTGATGGTGAGAAGTTTTTCATTGATAAGGTCTACCCGTCTGATTATAAAACGAATGGATCAAGACCCTCAAGTGTGATTGTAGGTGATGATGGAGTAATCTATGGTACTTTGGACGGAGGATTTTTGTTCAAAATGAATAGCGATGGTACAGAATATCAAATCATTCATGGCGTACCGGGTTTTATTGATGGTAATGGATTACTAAAAAGCAATGATGGGAATTTGTACGGAATGACTACTTCTGGAAAAATTTACAAAGCAGTTCCTGGAACGTTTGATGTGGAAATAATTTACAGCTTTGATGATCCTGATAATGGCAAATTCCCAGTTGGGTCTCTTGTACAAGATGAAAGCGGTATTCTATATGGAGTTTGTAGGTTTGGTGGTTTAGGCACCATATTTCCGCCAGAATCTCCAGGTCCGTCACCTCCAAACCAGGCTGGAGTTTTATTCAAAATAAATACAGATGGGACTGGTTTTGCAAAATTATTTGATTTCACATTCACAGAGGGATATAATCCATTTGATTTGATAATGGGCTCTAATGGACAAATCTTCGGAACAGCTTCATTTGGCGGTAGCTTTAATCGTGGGGTTCTTTTCACCATCAATACGGATGGAACCGGATATACAAAGCTTTACGAGTTTTTGACTGGCGGGGTTAATCCTCGCGGATCAATAGTTGAGTACAATGACAAGCTATTTGGTTTGTCAACGCCGGGATTTCTTTACTCAATTGATATGGATGGTGAAAATTTTTCAGTCCTGTATAGTTTCAATAATGGATTGCCAGACGAAGGCCTCCAACCCGTTGAAATTACTTTGGATGAAGGAGATATTTATGGCATAAATATAGGGGGTGGTACTAATGGAATAGGTACCGTATTTCGAATAGATGTAGATGGCAATAATTATGAAGATATTCATCAATTTGAAGGTGTTAATGGAAACCCACAAAAAAACGCAAGTTTTGACAGGGGGAGGTCTCTTGTTAAGGTTCCATCTGGTGACTTGATTGTATCTGTGTCGGGAGGAGCAATTTCTAACAATGGAATACTTTTTAAACTGAATTCGATTTATGAGGCTACGACTATAAGGGATTATCCGGTGGACTCATCTTTTCCAGATCAATTAGTGTCACTTTCAGATAAAATTGTGGGGCTGAATACTGGCTTCGGTACATCAGGTTATGGAGGGTTCTTTACAATTAGTTTGACGGGGACTGACTATCAGGAAAAATCTTCCCTAACGGATGAGGCACTTTCTTATTTTGTTAAAGATGATGGCAATGATATTTACGTTATTACCTTTTCGAACAAATTGCTAAAGTATGTTGAGAATACAAATACCCTAATAGAACTTTATCAAACCGATACCGACACGGAAGGTGTTTTATACTCACCGCCAGTTCCTGTAGATGATAAACTTTATGGTTCAACTGATAGAAGCATTTATGGGATAAACAAAGATGGAGGATCATTTACGGTATTGAAGGAATTCGACTATTCTGATGGAATGTTTCCGCCTGCCTGGCTTCTGCATCATAATGGTTTTTTGTACGGTATTGCCTCACAAGGCGGCCAGTTAGCTAAAGGCATTATTTACAGAATGAGACTTGATGGAAGTGAATTTGAGGTATTAAAAGACTTTGAAGATTTTTACTCAATTCAGGAAAATGTTTTTTTTATCGCATCAGATGATCGTTTATACGGACTAGGCTATTCAGGTGTAGAATATCCATATTCAATCCTGTACTCTCTGAATCTGGATGGATCTGATCTTAAAATTGTGAAAAATTTTGAGGATACAGGGGTTGGAAAGAATATTTCGATGATTGTTGAACACAATGATTGGCTTATCGGTAGAACTACATCTGAAGGTGCCAATGACATGGGTGCTTTCTTTAGAATGAAACTAGATGGCACAGAACTTAATAAAATATTGGATGCGGACGCATCTGGATTTAGCTTGCTTGTTAGTGAAAAAATCAACCAAACCATAAACTTTTCTCAGATACCTTCGAGGGTGTTGAGTGAAGACCCAATTGTACTAGCTGCTACTTCAGACCAATCAATACCCATTGTGTTTGAAACCGAAGATACCGATAAAGTGAGTTTTGTAAATGGTAACACAGTAACAATGCTTAAGCCAGGCCGAGTTACAGTCATCGCTAAAGTAAACAACCCTTACTATAAACCATCACCAGTTTCACAAAGCTTTTGTATTAATCCCCCTAAACCCTCCATCTCAGTCTCAGGAACAGGAGCTGATTTAATTTTCACATCAAGTAGTAGTTTGGGAAATCAATGGTTTAAAGACGGAGAGCTGATACCAGATGCTATTAACTCTACATATCCAGCTATTACGGAAGGCGCATATACATTACAGATAACAATTGATGACTGCCAAAGCGTTGTATCTGATGAAGAAGTAATCGTCATAACAGGGAAAACGGAGAAAGTCAATTCAAATGTGAATGCCTATCCAAATCCAGTGAATGAAGTTCTGGTTGTTAATCTTTCTCAATTTCAAAGAGATGTTCAAATTAGCATAATTAAAAGTGATGGAAAAGAAGTTCAAAGATTAACATCACGAGGTGGTGCAGAGTTGAAAATAATAACTGAAAATCTCAATAGCGGAGTATACATTATGACCCTAAGTGATGGAAATAAAATGAGTCAGTATCGTTTTGTGAAAGAGTGAGCATTATTATTTGGTTGAACCTGTTTGAAAATCCTCTTGTTGCAGATAGAGGAAGAAGAATCATATTTGGTGAATAATTCAGTGGCTATGAAAATCTGGAACTTAAATGTTGTTTTATTTGGGAAAAGTTACCTTATATCCGCGGAATACTCTCATTAATGATTCTTTGTGCAGGTCCTTTGCCTATGAACGCATCGACCACTACTACTTTGTTTTCGAGCATCTTATAATTTTCAAAGAAATGTTTTAACTCAATTCTGAAATACTCCGGCAATTGACTAATGTCATCGATGTGACTTACACTGGCATCATTTTAGACAACAGCAATGATTTTATCATCTGCTTCACCGCGCGGCCATTTGCATCACACCAATTACTTTGGAAGGAATCAGGCACCATGGCACAACAGAAACCTGGGTCAACACAACAATGTCCAGTGGGTCGTGATCTTCACCTAATGTTTGTAGAATAAATCCGTAGTTGAGCGGATAATACATGGAAGCATAGATCACACGATCCAATTTGATCAACCCACGCTCATTACCGATTTCATACTTCGCCCGCGATCCGCGTGGAATTTCGATGATTGCATTTACCTGATCCGGAGGATGGATTCCTATTGAAACTTCATGCCAGGGATGTTGTACCATTTTTTTTATTCAAAATACAAAAAATAGAAGTGGTTTGTCGGTAGGACTTTTGACAAGTGAATTAATCTGCCAATTCTTTATTTTCACTTATATTGCCAGTGGGGAAATGAAATGTAAATGAATATAGCCATCATAATCACCATTTGTTCCCTGTTGCTGATAGCGTATGTTTTCAGTATCACAGCTCCCCGTACGCGCATCCCTTCTGTGATTATGCTTTTGCTGTTGGGCTGGATAGTTCGCCAGGGATCTGGATTACTCGAATTGGACATTCCAAAACTTACACCCTTGCTTCCCATCCTTGGTATGGTTGGTCTGGTACTCATCGTGTTGGAGGGTTCCCTCGAATTGGAATTAAATAAATCTAAAATGCCTGTTATCAAACGGTCATTTTTTGTTGCTATCATACCCATCCTCATCCTTGGATTTATATTAGCGTATTCGTTCCAATATTTTACAGGAGCATCTCTCAGGGTTAGCCTGCTCAATGCTATTCCGCTATGTGTTATCAGCAGCGCTATTGCCATACCCAGCGTAAAAAATCTGAAGGCAGGTGACAAAGAGTTTGCCGTTTATGAAAGTACTTTGTCCGATATCCTTGGTGTTTTGTTTTTCAACTTTATGGTGTTGAATGCGGTTATCGACTTTGGTTCTTTCACTCACTTTGGAGTTCAGTTGCTTATTATGGTGGTGGTATCTTTTGTGGCTACAATCGGACTCTCATTTATATTAAGCCGGATTGATCATGAAGTAAAACATACGCCCATCATATTGCTCGTCATACTGATCTTTGCTATATCAGAAGTGTACCATCTGCCTGCGCTTATCTTTATTGTAATCTTTGGTCTCTTCATGGGTAATTTCGATCAGCTCAAACGATTTGAGTGGATTCAGAAATTCAGACCTGAAGAATTGGACAAGGAGGTAAATAAATTTAAGGAAATAACCATTGAAGCTGCTTTTGTCATCAGGGCATTGTTTTTTCTGTTATTCGGATACCTTATTGAAACCAGTGAAATACTGAATACGGAAACCCTGGTTTGGGCGGTTGGTATTGTTGGTTTGATATTTTTAATCAGGATTATTCAACTTAAAGTTTATGGTATGAAGTTAAGCCCGCTGGTTTTTGTTGCACCAAGGGGTCTGATCACCATACTCTTGTATTTTACTATCCCTGCAGCGGCAATTCTACCGATAATGAATAAATCATTGGTGATGCAGGTTATCGTGCTTACAGCGTTGGTCATGATGATTGGATTGATGACCGCTAAGCAGGAACCGGCAGTCGAAAAGCCTATTTCAAAAGAAACAATTGAACCGCAAAAGGAGCCGATTCCCCCTGTGGCAGAGGAACAGCAGTAATCAGTTATTTTTTTTGATAAACTCTTTACCATTTTTAAAATTTATTACATCTTTGCGCTCGCTCTGACAAAGCACTAAACGCATACGAATATGAAGCTGG
>CAYTBO010000130.1:1449-5366 GCA_964436055.1 uncultured Ohtaekwangia sp. | reverse complement strand
AGCATGAAGAGTTTTCCCACACTCAAGAGTAAGGCCATGATAGATTTTGCAGATCGACTGGTGTACATTGAGCAATTAGATTCCGCTGATGTATTGTTGGATGCATACTATCAAGCTTTTTTGGATAATCCGGTAGACTCAACGCATTTATCAAAATTCTTTTTAACTAAGGGTGCTATTGCCAACAGACGCACTAAATTGAAAGAGGCGGGCGATTATTATACGAATGCGATAAAATTAGCTCAGCTTAAAGGCGACTTGAAAACGGAGGGAATAGCGCTTTTGCGGATAGGATCCATGTACCATCGGGATAGTGACTTTTCGACAGCGTTAGACTATTACCTCAAGGCCATCCACATCTTCAGAAAATCCAAGAGCGAAAGTGGGTTATCTTCCACCTATAGTAATATTTCAAGTATTTATGGATATCTAAAAAAATATCAGGAATCGGACTTGTACTTGGATAGTGCATTGCAGATTGAGGAGCAACAGGATAAAGTGGATGCGTTGATTGCCAGTTATGGAAACGTTGTAATTCAGGCAGTAAAAAAAAGAAATGACCTGGTGCGTGCTCAGATTTATATGGATAAACTGAAAAAAGTATCCGTGCGATCAAATACACCTCGTTTAAAGGGCTACACGGCCAATGTAAACTCAATCTTTTATGCGGGCAAAGGCGATTATCAATCCGCTTACGATGAAGCAATAGAAGCATACCACATAGGCAAAGTGAATAAAATAAAATTTGTGTTATCGGTAGCTTACCAAAATCTTGTGGAGGTCTCCCAGAAAATGAAAAACTACGAAAAAGCTTTTCTTTATCAGCAAGAGTGGAATGCTTTCAAGGATTCGATTAACCAGGTAGAGCAGGAAAAGACCTTGCTCGAACTAAAAACCAGATACGAAACGGAATATAAGGAGGCAGAAAATAAACGCCTCTTGCAAACCAATCAGCAACATGAAACATTAAATAAAATCTTGGGTGGCGGTGGGATTTTGCTGCTGCTCATGCTGAGTTCGTTGTTCTATTTTTATAAAGGTAAGCAAAGAGCCAACAAAAAATTGGAGGCTCATAAAAAAAATATTGAAATTAGCCTTCGTGAAAAGGAAGCCTTACTACGCGAAATTCATCACCGTGTAAAAAACAACTTGCAGGTAATCTCCAGCCTGCTGAATATGCAAAGCTACCATTTGCAAAATCAGGATATGATTGACGTTTTTACAGGAGGCCAGAGTCGAGTGAAGGCGATGGCCTTGATACATCAGAAATTATACCAGACAGAGCAACTTTCTGAGATTGACTTTCGGGAATATACCGAACAGTTAATCAGTCATTTGGAAACCGCATTCGGAAGTGCTGATAAAAAGATAAAAACATGTGTGGATGGAGCGAACATAAAATTAGATATCGACACGGCTATCCCGCTGGGATTAATCCTAAACGAACTAATTACCAACGCCTATAAGTATGCCTTTGAAGGTGTGCAGGGTGGCAACCTTCAGATTGCACTTCATCAGGAAGATATGTATTACCACCTTACGGTAAAAGACAGTGGTCACGGGCTTCCATCCGATTTTGATGAATCCAAACTCACTTCGCTGGGATTGAAACTGGTGCGCATGTTAATTGATCAACTGGATGGCTCGTTAACGATTGAAAACGATGCGGGTGCTCATTTTAGCATCCGGTTTAAAGAAACCCGCTTGAGTGCATGAGCCATGTAAAGTTACTGATCGTAGAGGATGAAATGATTATCGCCAATGACATGAAGATGATGTTAGAGACGATTGGCTATGATGTGTGCGGTATAGCCAAATCAATTGAACGGGCGATAACAATCCTGAATGAAAACAAGCCCGATCTGGCGCTGGTCGATATTAATCTTGGAAAAGGAATGGAAGGTATAGAACTGGGGCGAATGATTAATGATCACTATCATATTCCGTTTATTTTCTGTACTTCCTATTCTGATAGAAAAACCATAGATGAAGCCAAGCCGTTGCATCCGGCTGCCTATCTGTTAAAACCCTTCAACAAAGAAGACCTGTTTGTCAGTATTGAACTGGCATTGGTAAACTATTCAGGAACCACACCTGAAGAAGATATTTTTTTAAACGACAGTATTTTTATTAAGGAAGGCCGACTATTCTATAAAGTTCATTTTGCCGACATCCTTTTTATGCAGCAAGACCGCAACTATGTGGAGATTCATACTGCGCTGCGTGTGCATCCGGTGCGCAGCTCCCTAAAAGATTTTGTGAAGAACCTGCCTCAGAAAAATTTCTTTCAGGTACACCGATCATTCATTGTCAACTTAGTACACATCACTTCCATCAATAGTGACATTATCCGGTTGAAAGACAAAGAAATTCCGATAAGCAAAGCCCATCGGGATGAACTGTTGAGCAAAGTGCGACTGCTGTCGTAGTGTAGCATTAGCCTGGAATGTCATTCCTTACTAAGTGCCTGTTCCGTTTCTCTTCATCCCAGTTTCACGCACACTGATCCACATCAGTGCATTGTCCGTCCCACAAAGTTGTACGATACATACCATTGGGTGTACTTAATCGCACGAAACCAACAGCATTCCTATGCAAACCACTTTTACGATCAGATTTTTAGCTTCCCTTCTCTCTAAGGAAGTACTTTGGACGTGTCTTACAGGGGTATTAATTTTTAGCGGTGCATTTCGTTTGCAGGCGCAAGAAGCCTTCATAACTACTTGGCAGGTTACAGCAGCCGACTTGTCGGTAAGGGTTCCAACACACCCTACTTCAACATATAATTATGATGTGAACTGGGGCGATGGTAACTCCAGTACGGGGGTAACGGGCGATGCTACACACACGTACTCGGCAGCAGGTACGTATACCATTTCCATCACGGGTACATTTCCACGCATCCGTTTTAACAATACAGGCGACAAGTCCAAAATCATGACCATTGAACAATGGGGCGATATTGCCTGGACTTCGATGGAGGAAGCATTTTTTGGATGTAATAACCTGACTATACCGGCTACCGATGCACCTGATTTGTCGGGTGTTACGAGCATTAGATTTATGTTGAACAGAGCAACATCTTTTAATCAACCCATCAATCATTGGGATGTAAGTAACATTACCGACATGGCTCTTTCATTTTCGGTAACCTCCTCCTTTAATAAAGAATTGAACAATTGGGATGTGAGCAATGTAACCAACATGCAAGCCATGTTTTCGGGATCTGCATTTAACCAAAGTCTTAGTACGTGGAATGTGAGTAAGGTAACCAATATGCTTTCCATGTTTAGAGATTGTCCTGCATTTAATCAGGACCTAAGCAACTGGAATGTAAGTAAGGTCACTACAATGTTCTTTATGTTTCAAGGAGCTGCTTCTTTTAATCAGTCATTGGCTGAATGGGATATCAGCTCTGTTGGAGACATGAATGGCATGCTGAATTCTATAGCAATGTCGGAAGAAAACTACGAAGCTACACTGATAGGTTGGGCTACGTTGAGTTCGGGTGAAACGAAAGTTCCTACGGGTATCCTATTAAGTGCATTTGGGCAAACGCATTGCGGAATAATAGAACGTATTCAACTGGCGAGGCCAACAGAAAGTGGCGGTTTTGGGTGGACAATCACTGGTGATACAGAGAGTTGCACACTAAGCCTTGCGGTTATAGAAAGTAAAATGGTGAATGAAGACGAGTCACTCGAGTTTATGGCTACGCCCATTTATGAAGGAGTATCAACACTCTTATTCAGTCTGGATGCCACCTCGTTAAGTAAAGATATGTCAATCCATTCTACAACAGGAGCATTTACATGGAACCCCACAGAAATGCACGTAAGTGAACACACAGTGACAATAAGCGTCAGTAATGGTGTAATTACAGATAGCGAAAGCTTTACCATAACTGTGAATGCCGT
>CAYTBO010000130.1:0-1349 GCA_964436055.1 uncultured Ohtaekwangia sp. | reverse complement strand
TGCCGTTAACAAACAACCGGTTTTAGCTTTTAATGCCGGCATAACGGTTATTCAAGGCCAAACCGCTGTCATTACTTCATCTCATCTCTCCGTTACGGACGTGGATAATACGCCAGCAGAGTTGGTGTATACAATTACGCAAACCCCAACGCATGGGAATCTGAAGAAAGAAAGTGTTGAATTAAATATGGGTAGCACCTTCACTCAGGCAGACATAAATGCTGATCAACTTAGCTATGATCACGATGGATTTAATGGATCGATGGATAAATTCACCTTCACGGTCTCAGATGGGAATGGGGGTACCATTGCTGCTACCGATTTCAATATCACAATAGATATTGTAACCGGTCTCGAAACGGCTGGATTTCTTGCTGGGATTTCCATATTCCCCAACCCGGTTGAATCATCCACAACAATACGAGTAAGCAATAGCCATCGTGGGTCGGTACAATACACCCTAACTGATTTGAGCGGTAAGCGCATGCAACAAAGAACCGCATTTAAGAATGAAGAAATCATCGAATTGCCTGTTGACTTGTCAGCGGTACCAAGTGCCCTGCTCATACTTCGAATCACAATGCTCAATCAAACAGCGTTGTTAAAATTAGTAAGGAAGTAAGAGTATAAACTATTCAACTATGAGGAAATTAAAATATTTATTCGCACTGATTGGTATAGGCATCATTCTCTTTAGTTCGGGTTGCAAGAAAGACGAGCCAGCGCTGACAGAACAGCAGGAAGCAGCAAGACTCCTGGAGGGTACTTGGAGCAACGCGCAAGTCATCTCCGCACCCGTGACTGGCGCAACAGGTACGCTAACAAACCTGGTTATTACGTTCAATGTAAACGATGATTTAACGCCATCAACTTTTAATGCTATCGGGGCTCCGGAATATTTTTCGTCAAGCACAACTTGGCAGTGGGAAAACGTAACAACAAGTACTGCCGTTCTGGTAAATGGAAGTTCACCGGTAACTTATTTTTCAATCGATCAGCTTAGCGCCACCAATTTGGTTATTACATTCCAGCTTAATGGTCCGGTTGGCGGAAGGGTAGACGGAATTGGGGAATATACGGTAGGGTTTACCAAACAATAAATGTATATATGTATAGTGGTGTAAGAGCCTCTCCTCTTCGGTACAACTGGCGAGGTGGGCTGCCTGGACTTACATCGAAAGATCTGTCTTTTACCGCTTTCTGCATTTCCGGCCTCTCGATAAGGCTATGGATAAAGTATGATTTAGTGTATTAAAATAAGTTAGCCTACTTAAACCTGAAGAACCGTGTGATGCTGGCTGCAATAAAGCCGCTGTTGGTAAGGGCGGTTTCCTCTCCGGGCAGGGACT
>CAYTBO010000129.1:4283-5401 GCA_964436055.1 uncultured Ohtaekwangia sp. | reverse complement strand
TCAGGTATCATTGACTCGTAGGCACCATTATCATCCACATTGATATTAATTACTTCTGTGCCTTTCGGTTTTATGACTACATGCGAAGCGATAGGTTGCTGCGTTTTTTCATCATAAACAATTCCGATCACTTTCACTTTAATATCCTTAGGAAGTAGAATAAATAGATCCAGATTACCTCCGTCCACGCGGCTATTGGCTCTTGAGGTAAATACATTTCCTTCAGCATCCATCGAAAAATAAGCATCTCCGGCTGCTGTATTAATGGGTGGGCCGAGGTTTACAGGCTTCGACCAATTTTTCCATGTCTCATCTAATCGAGTTGCTTTATAAATATCAGATCCTCCTTGCCGTTTTGGATCAGGTCTGTCGCTTGCGAAATACAAAGTCTTGTCATCATGACCGATAAAGGGTCCGAACATATCTGATCGATCCGTAATGTTTAATTTCTCCGGTCTTGACCATTCACCATTGGCCTGCAAATTACTTACGTATAGATCACTTCTAATGCTCTTTGGTATTTCTGTAAAATATAAGATGATATGTTTTGCATCAGACGATATAGCCGCACCATTAAATCTGCCCTTTTCCATTTCGGCATAATCCTTAACAACAATATCCTGCCATCTGCCATCCAGGCCCACAATAGAAAAACCTTCTGAATCTCTTCCTTTACCTCCCCGCACAAACAAAGATCCATCCGGCAATACACTAAAGACCTGATTGGACCGATGCTGATTAAACGGAGGGCCTAAATGTTCCGGAGCTGACCATGTACCATTTTCATCCTTTCTTGATATCCATATATCCTGGCTACCTTCCTTTCCAAAGGTATTCTGCGGATGGTTCTGCACAAAGAAATAAAGCTTATTGCCATCAGGAGATACAACGGGTGCAGCCTCGTGATAAAATGTATTAACTTCCTTTCCCAGATTTACAAGTTCATACCGCTGACTAAATTCCTGAGCAAATAATGAACTACCACAACCTAGACAAAGTACGATAAGTAAAAGTTTTCTCATTTACATGGATTTTGATCACACGTAAAGTTAGTAGATTATCATTTCAATCACAGACTGAATTTCAGCAAACCGGCATTGTAAAGTTCAATAAATCGG
>CAYTBO010000129.1:0-4183 GCA_964436055.1 uncultured Ohtaekwangia sp. | reverse complement strand
TTTCAATCACAGACTGAATTTCAGCAAACCGGCATTGTAAAGTTCAATAAATCGGGTTTTGAGAGCGCCTTAAGCTCTGATAGGAATCAAAATTCCCCGACCGCTCATGATAATGGCTACTAATATAAAAACAAGCGCTATAGAAGACAGGACAAATATCCGTTTGTGTTTGGCCTTATCATCCGCTAATTTTTTTGTGGAGATACGAGCTATGGTAATCAAGGCGACCGCAATGATCATAATTACACTGTGTTCCACTGTCCAGTAGCGGATGGTAGCATCTTTCATGGTATTGCTTCCGAAAACAACCAGAGGACTTACAAAAAAAAGAAAAATCCCTATCAATAATTGCGTATGTGTTGCGATCATTAGCCATAGCGTAAGTTTTTCATCACCCTTCTCAAATGGTTTGTTGTTCAGCAAACCAACGAGAGACTTGGCAATCACTATCACCAATAGTAATAGTACGACATATCTTAGTGCGGAGTGTGTGTGTAGTAATCCAGTATACATTATCAAATCTGTTTTAACATTCAAAAATACATCAGCAATGCTACATAATTGTTATGCGCAATAAGATTATTGTCATTTCTTATTTAAATATATTTATAAAGGCCTCAGGCTTTGTTTTTTGTATCAATGATGATGGTAACCGGTCCATCATTTATAAGAGATACCTTCATGTCTGCACCAAATTCACCACTTTGTACAGGTCGTTCCAAAACCGATCCGATTTTCTTTAGAAATGACTCATACAATGGAATCGATACTTCGGGCTTTGCAGCTTTAATATAGGAAGGTCTGTTTCCCTTTTTTGTACTGGCATGCAAAGTGAATTGGCTTACTACAATTATGTCTCCTCCTGTTTCTTTCACATTAACATTCATGATCCCCTCGCTGTCATTAAATATTCTCAGGTTCACAATTTTATTGGAAAGCCAATCAACATCCTCATTATTATCAGCTTCTTCAATACCTAACAAGATCAACAAACCTCCACCCATTGATGATTTGGTAATACCTTCAATCACAACCTTGGCCTCAGCAACTCTTTGAACAACAGCAATCATGTTAAAACTGTTGCATTGATTTGGATTCATGAACAAAATTTCCTTCCGCTTCTCTTTTAGCCATGGCTACCATCGCCCGGGCAACTTTTGCTGCATCAATAGCTTTGAATTTTTTTGGTATGAGAAATCCAAAAAGTTTAAAGAAAAGCTTTGCCGCATCTTCTCCTGATCGCTCTTCTTTCCTGGGGCCAAGCAGCAGCGATGGCCTGTAAACGTGAAATGTCTTAAAACCAAGAGCAGCGATCGCCTCCTCGATTTCTCCTTTCACCCGGTTGTAGAAAACGCCTGATGACGAATTCGCCCCCAACGCTGAAATCAAATGAAATTGAGATGCGCCATTTGCCAGCGTTACCCTGGCCAGGCTCAATGGATAATCAAAATCAATTTTTTTGAACGCCTCTTTGGTTTTGGCTTTTTTAATGGTGGTGCCCAAACAACAGAAAACATCATCAGCTTCAAGCAAATCAGCTATTTCAATCAAATTGCCACCTTCCGTTTCAATTATCTCCAGCTTATCATCATTTAAAGACAACGGTCTTCGGGTCAGACATTTTATCTTTTTGTATCGAGCATCTAAAATCAATTGCTCAATTAAATGTCGGCCTATCAGCCCGGTGCTTCCGGCTACTAAGGCAATCAAGCTACTATTCTGTTTGCCTTCTCCCAATTTTGAAATTGATCAAGTTCCGACTTCACTGATTTATAAACCCATAATAAAATTGTAAAATCATCAATAAATCCGGAAACAGGAATGATGTCAGGAATGATGTCTGCAGGATTAATGAAATAGATTAAAACTGCAACAATCTGTAGGACTGTTTCGGAATTTACATTCTTATATTTACCTGATACTACTGCTTGGATAAACCTGTTGAACAGAGTAAGGGATATTTTTATTTCTTCTTTAATCTCTGCTCTGCTACGCGCTGAGCTTATCTTCCTATTGAGAGATGCAAGTAACTGAAGTAATCGTGATGGATTAGATAATATTCGATTTGCCTGATTTCTAATTCGCAAAAAAAAGGCACTCATGAAAATAGATTCAGCCTTCATTTATAATTTAGTCAGTGGTTCAATACTTTTCGATCTAACTGCATGCTTAACCTTCTTAGGCCAGATGCTCAAATACATTCTCTTCCACAATCTAAGTTTTTCCCAAAATGATTGATATGGCGCCTTTGCGTCTCTTGGTATATACCAACAATTAAACGTTGTTCTTTTTACCAATCGGTAACCATGTTTTTTTAAATACCTGTGTTTATCCAGGTAAACATGCTTGTCTTCCAGTAGAATTAATCCGGGTTTGTATTTTTCTATATTAAACCCTCTTAATACTTCCAACTCAGCTCCTTCAACATCAATTGTAAGGAGATCAATGGTATTCACTTCAACTTCCTCTAATATAGAATTGAGTGTTCTTGCTTCAACTTTTACAACTTTATGATTCTGATAATTAAAATCATCAATATTTTTGCGAATAGCTGCATGACCGGTTACTTCATCATTATTGACAATCGGAATATAAAGATTGATTTGCCCTTCGCTTCCCGAAGATACGCAAGCTGCCTCAAAAATCAACGAGCCAGATCGGGACATTCTGGCTTTTTCCGCCAATTGAGGATTCGGTTCAATTAAAACTCCCTTCCAACCAAGTTGATTTTCTAAATGCCACGACTGTGAATTTTCGCTGAGTGGTTCATTGGCACCTACCTCAACAAAAAATCCCGTTTTCTTATTGTTGAAATAATTGCGAATAAGTTCCTTTTCGGCTCTTTCCCAGAGCACATCGCGAGAGGCCTCCTCAGGCAAATTTTTTTCCATATTCGTTATACTTGTCGACATGAGAAGCGAAAATTTAGTTACAATAGTGACTAAAATACCTGTTGAATCTCCTTTTTTAATTCCGAAAGTGCATGATTTATTGGTTCGACTTTTTTATCAAGCGATGCCTGAAATATTTGCTTTGCCAGATCAATGCCGGTTGCATCTTCTTTCATCGCCCCTGACGCTTCATTAATTTGCAATATTAAATCTTCCTTAGCATTCCTGATCATATTCCAAACTTCCTCACTCATATATACTTGTTGTGAAACATTATGATTGTATTCATTTCTGACTTCATCCAACAATATCTTTTGAAAGTCCTTGGCGGAGTAGGCCGGGTTGTTTAGCCTCACCAGCAGATTCTGAGGAGAGATTCTTTCCAGAAACAATGTCATCCTTTCATAGGCCTGCAGTCTGACGGGAAGGATGGTTTCAAGGCTTCGTCCTCTTACTTCCAGTCTTTTTATTTCCAATTCCCTGGCGATAAAAGCCCTGACCATGAGATAAACAGCATACAACACAACCGAAGCTGGCAGCAATATTTTTCCAAACTCAATCAATGCTTCCATAGAATTATTTAAGTCAAACTCGTGTTTAAATTTAAACTAATTTTGCGCTCAAAGTTAGTCGATAATTCGGCTAAAAAATCAGCTTTACTATAATTTCAACATGCTGGACGCTATCATACCCGTAACCTTATCAAAGAAAGCCGCTGAGGAAGTTCGGAAAATTATGAAAACAAAAAATATCCCTAAGGATTATGGCCTCAGAATAGGAATACGTGGAAGTGGATGCGGAGGCGCTGCGCTCATGATTGGGTTCGATAAACAAAAAACGGGTGACCTAAGCTACCAAATTGAAGATATACCGGTTTATGTTGATAAAAAACATACGCTATATGTAATCGGCAAAGAGGTAGATTTCTATGAAGGATCAGATAAACGTGGATTTATGTTTGTTGATTCTGCTTCCTAATTCCCGTTTCTCCCAAGGCCTACTGATACTTTCGCTTTTTTGCAAACACCTCCAATGGGTGGGTTGAATTTTGAAATGGAAACTTCAACATTACTTGCCGCTTCAAATTTCTTCAAAATTTTTTGAGCAATCGCATGAGCAACTGGTTCCAGTAATTTGGAAGGTTTTTCCATTTCATCTTTTACGATGGCATAGATATCCTCGTAATTAATTGTGCCTGATAGGTCATCATGAAAGGCAGACTCATCGAAAGAGGTATTGACTGAGATATCCACCTCAAATTTATTTCCAGAGGATCTTTCATCTGGATAAAT
>CAYTBO010000128.1:0-5584 GCA_964436055.1 uncultured Ohtaekwangia sp. | reverse complement strand
ATTCCCTTTCTGAAGGTGCCCAATGTGCAGGTAGTTCCAATGGGAAGGGGGAGTTGCTTTGGAGATCAGCAATTCTGAAAACTCAAGCTTTCTGTCCGGGTTGGTCTCGTTGGCGGCTATGCTTTTTAACAACACCAGCTCATCATCCAACGGGAATGAGCCCGAATGATAATGCAAGATCAAACTGTCGGCCAACGATTGATCCTGTGCTGAGCAAAGAGAAAAGAAGGAAAGAGAGCCCAAGAATAAACAAGCCCTCAACCAGAGTTGCATACGCCTTTTAGTTCATGTTAAGCTTTGGATCATCTGTACCAGAAGTACCATTGGTTCTTGTATAATCAATGCTGTAGGATTCTTTCTTACCACTGCCAGGAGATTGAGTAGCTGGCACGACAGTTCCCTGATAATTTCCCGCAGCGTTAGGCGTAGGATTACTGATTAGAAGCGTATAATTGTCGGGGACATCAGTCTTTTTGTATACATTGTCAATAGAACGTATCGCCTGTGAGCCTGCCGGTGGATTTGGATTGACTTCCCAAATTACAGTATCATCAGGATCAACATTCGTGGTAATATCATTGATGCCATCATGCCCTTCACTATCTACCAACCTGAGGTTAGTGGAATTTCCTTGTCCTTGCAGACTTACATAAATAGTTCTAGTTGCCATAAGTTATTGGATTTTGGTTTGTTTAAGTAAAAATAATCATTATCAGAATCAATGCCTACGGAGACAGTAGAAAAGCGGTCAAAATCCCGAACTTTAATACGAAGCCGAAAACCCCCAGACCAGCGTAGCAAAGGCATTGTCATACACAACGGGCTGGTCTGTCCCGATCGCAGCATCGGGAGGCAGCGATCCGCCAGAAGGCGGACAAGCTACTCTCCCGCTAAGGCGGGATGAAACATTTGGGTAGGCTTTGGTCCCGATAGTCCCGATAATTATCGGGAGGCAGGGATGTGCGGCTTGACAATCCCGACTGTGTCGGGACAAGTTGCGTGTTGCTGCTAGGTTGGATTACAAACTATTTACTTTTTCAACAGATCGAATAGCTTGGTGTTTATGTAGAGTGTTTCTTTCCAAACCTTTTTTGACTTTAGAACACCAACTTCCTGGAGTTGCTTCAGATACTTAGCCGCAGTAATACGCGAAACTTTCATTCGCGCAGTAATAATTTCACTTTTACAATAAGGGTGCTCAAATAAGATTTCAATCAGTTCTTTGCTATAAACTTTGGGAGACTTCGATTTAACCTTTTCTTGTATTTCGACAAATAGTGCTTGGATGTCTTTTATTTGAGTAATTGTTTCATACGAAGTTTCTTCAACACCTTTGAGCATATAAAGTATCCACTCTTCCCATTTGTTTTTTGTACGTACCTCTTGTAAGAGGCGATAGTAGTCTGATTTATTTTTAATAATGTAATTGCTTAAGTAGAGGATCGGACTTTCCAACAATCCGTTTAGCATGATATGCAGGATATTGATAATTCTACCTGTTCTTCCATTACCATCATAAAATGGGTGAATACTTTCAAATTGATAATGTTGAATGGCCATTCTAATCAGTGGGGAGATTTCATTTTTCTCATTTAGATAATTTTCTAAATTTCTCATTGACTGAAGAATCGTTTCATGGTCATCAGGAGGAGTGTAAATGATTTTATTCGTGCTTGCATTTCTAAGTGCTGTGCCTGGTAGCTTTCGAATTCCTGCATTGTTTTCCTCTAATATCTTTTGAATAGCAACAATTGCATTTGTACTTAAAAACCCTTTCTGTTTAATGAAACGAGTACCATACAACACCGCCTCCCGATAGCGAAGTACTTCTTTGGTTGACGGATCGGCCTCAACTCCTTTTGCCGAAAGGGCTTGATAAAGTTTATCCTGCGTTGTAACAACATTTTCAATTTCCGAACTTGCCCTTGCTTCTTTAAGGACAACTGCATTTAGTAAAATGGCTGGATTTGGCAATGTAAATGCCAATCCTTTCAGTTCTGCCAAGGCTATAGATGACTTGACAACTTGTCGAAGAACCTTAACAGTTTCTACTTTCTCCCTGATCGGAGGTAATTTTGGGAGGTCATTGAAGGCTTCAAAAGCGGTTTTTGTCATGCAAAGTACGTTTGCGTGAGACTCTTATCAGGTAAATATATTAATAAATATTATACATGATACGGTGATTGGGTAAATATGCTTTACGTGATGTTTTTCAGAGATGGCTAGAAGTGACTATTGATCCCCGCAAAATCACCAGCTTATAAACGTTCCAAGCTATTTAATCCCGATACTTCATTTCATTTCGATCGGGACAGGAATAACGCAGATTACCCGCCCGTACCGAACGGTACGTTCGGGCGGGTGCAACTGGTGTAAACCATTTATTAGTAGGACATTGTTATATAACCTGCCTGCCGGTGTTCATTGCGCCTGCCTGCCGAAGCGCTCCGCGAAGGCAGGTTATATTAAGTAGCCCGCCCGGATGACTCCGGTCGGACGGGCTTTGGCATCCGGGCCTGTCTGCCGTATCCGACAGCTGGCGGAGTAGGCAGGCTTACCAAAATCTTCATAGAAAGTTTTTTTAGTCCCGATAGCTATCGGGAGCTTTTCAATAACTCAATCTTCATCATTCATCACCGGACTGGCCTGCCTACCGTAGCTTCAGCGAAGGTAGTAGGCAGCGATCCGCCAGAAGGCGGACAAGCTACTCTCCCGCTAAGGCGGGATGAAACATTTGGGTAGGCTTTGGTCCCGATAGTCCCGATAATTATCGGGAGGAGGGAGGTGTGGCCTGTACAATCCCGACTGTGTCGGGACAAGTTGTGTGTCGATGCTGGGGTTGGTTTCTCACATTTTAGTATATTTATATATACATAAACAGTGAATTATAAGCATAAAGTATATAATAATATACTTAATTGAAGTTAAATGCAATCAAATATATTATGAATGATATTTTAGTATATTTACATATACTTTAATAGCATATAACCAATTTAAAGTATATATTTATATACCTAATTATGCAAATTATGGCGCTTTTAAAACTTCATTGCATATGAATTGGTACAGTTTATCCGATAAGGCAATAGTAGAAGAACTCACTAAGAGAGTAAAGCAGAAAAGGCTTAACCTTAACATGACTCAAAAAGAGCTATCAGATAAGACTGGCTTACATGTTCAGACAATAAAAAAATTTGAATCAGGCAGCTCAGTGACAATTCAAACATTAATACAATTGCTAAGAGCCTTCAATGAACTTGAGTTTCTAGACAAATTTATGCCTGATCCAGGAGTAAGCCCAATTGAGCTATTGAAACTAAAGGGCAAGGAAAGAGAAAGAGCTTCTTCTAAAAATGCAAAAGAAAAAAAATAGATGGTTGAGGTTGCTAAGATATCTATTTGGGGAGAACCTCTTGGAGCGTTATCATGGGATAAAAAAAAGAAATTTGGGTCATTTGAATACTTCCCTAACTTTCTAAATAGCAATTGGGATGTATCTCCTGTTCACATGCCACTCCAATTAAGTAAGGGAAGAATATACAGCTTTCCCAATCTAAATGAACAAACTTACAAAGGTTTACCGGGGTTACTCTCGGAAATCCTTCCCGATGACTTTGGGAATAAACTAATTGACAATTGGCTTGAAATAAATAAAATAAAGAGTTCTGAATTTACGCCTTTAGATCGATTATGCTATATAGGAAAAAGAGGAATGGGTGCACTTGAATTTGAACCAAGTATTCATAAGTATCCATCAGACTCAACTATATTGGATATTAAAAAACTTATTGATCTGGCCCAAAAAGTAATTGACGGAAGAAAGAAATTAAAATTAAATATTCAGGAAACATCAAGTCTCAATGAGCTTATTAAGGTAGGATCATCCGCGGGTGGACAAAGACCTAAAGCAATAATTGCATACAATAAACTGACAAAGGAAATAAGGTCAGGACAAACGGATGCTCCTCCAGGGTTTGAGCACTACATCTTTAAATTTGATGGAGTAAACAATCAAGAACTGGCTGATCCAAAAGGATTCGGTAGGATTGAATTTGCGTACTATAAAATGGCTCTGGATTGTGGTATAGAAATGAGTGAAAGTATGTTATTTGAAGAGAATGGAAGAGCACATTTTATGACAAAAAGATTTGATAGAGTTAATGAAAGTGAGAAACTTCATATGCAAACATTATGTTCATTAGCTCATTTTGATTACAAAGCTGCGGGAGTTTATTCGTATGAAAATGCGTTTGAGACTATGAGAGAGCTACGATTAACGCATAAAGAAACTGATCAGTTGTATAAAAGAATGATATTCAATGTGATTGCGCGTAATCAAGATGATCACACAAAAAATATTTCATTTTTAATGAACAAAGAAGGTAAATGGAGTCTTTCACCAGCTTATGATGTTACTTATTCATATAACCCAAGTGGAATCTGGACCAATCAGCATCAAATGGCAATTAATGGAAATCGTAATGAATTTGCTCTTAGTGACCTAACTGAAGTAGGAGAAAAAGTTAGTTTGAAAAACAGCAAAACTATTATTGCGCAAACTATTGCAGTTGTATCTAAATGGGAGAAGTACGCTAAGGACGCGGGTGTTTCTATTGGGCAATCAAAAGCTATAAAAAAGGCTCATCGATTGAAAATTAAGTGATAATTAGCGAAAATGGCTGACGTTCATTCGAAATAAGGTAGAAGCTTTAATATTAGGCGCATCAAAGGCAAAGACACAATGCCGGAGATGATGGTAAGAAGTTTTCTTAATAGATATGGTTTTAGATATGGTTTTAGATATGGACTTCAAAGCAAATATCTTTCAGGAAAGCCTGATATAGTATAAAGGAAACATAAAACAATAATTGATGTAAGAAGACAAGAGAAAATACTTGATGAGAATACAGATGAAAGAGTTAGCCTTTATTAGCAATATTTAAGAATCCTTGCAGTCCATAACCTAGCAGCCTTTGTTATGGAGAATGTAAAGAGATTGAACTAATCCAGTGAGCTTTATCGTAAGTCAATTGAATTGGTCTTGGAGCGTTGGATCAAGCATGTGTAATGCTGCCCCGATACATCAGGGTTGGCGGGTTGGTGCAGTAAATGCGCGCCTGCCTGCTCCGCCAGTTGCCGGAGGCTATTTACACATAACGTCAAATGTTTTGCATTCACGAGCGCCTTTAAAAATCAAAACAAAACGCGAGTAAATTATATGACTGTGCGGATGGTCAAGCCTGAGGCGTGACGCAAAATCCCTAGCTTCTTATTCGTTCTTTTGGCCTCGCTTCAGGTTCTTGGTAGCTGGTCAGACGAATCCAACTTAAAACCGACTTTTGCACGGAGCAAAGGCAGGGATCAAATAGGGATAAAGCACACATAGAGTACTGTTAGTGTACTATGCTTATATCGAATGGAAGGCCATAAATACGTTATATAATGGCATTGCGTTATTCCGATGCCTAGATCGGGACAAGTTGTTAACATAGCTTGGGCCTGCCTGCCGGACAGGAAGGCTTGTAGCGAATAGCCCGTGGCGTAGGTATTGCCATTTCAGGCATAGAAAATTTTCTTTAAA
>CAYTBO010000127.1:0-5747 GCA_964436055.1 uncultured Ohtaekwangia sp. | reverse complement strand
TATGCCGTGAAACGTATGGATGATGTTGTGAAGGAAGCAGACATTGTAGTAACCGCAACCGGTAATTACAATATCATAGTGGATCGTCACTTCAAAAGCATGAAGGATAAAACTATCGTGTGTAACATTGGTCATTTTGATAATGAGATTGATGTAGCTTGGTTGAATAAAAATGCAAAGAAAGATACCATCAAACCTCAGGTTGATTTGTACACCATGGAAAGTGGAAATCAGATTATCCTGTTGGCTGAAGGAAGATTGGTGAACCTGGGATGTGCGATGGGGCATCCTTCTTTTGTGATGTCAAATTCATTCAGTAACCAAACACTAGCACAGCTTGAGTTGTGGAATAACACAAATCAGTATGAGAACAAAGTGTACATGTTGCCTAAGCACCTGGATGAAAAGGTAGCCGCTTTGCACTTAAAGAAAATAGGAGTAGAGTTGGATACGCTTAGCAAAGAGCAGGCAAAATACATTGGTGTGGATGTGAAGGGGCCTTTCAAGCCGGACTACTACCGTTATTAATTGCTAATTGACTTTTAATGGAGCCCATGCAATTGTAAATTGCATGGGCTCTTTTTTTTGAACGCATGTATTTTTTTATCTATTTAAGTTCACTTCTATTTAGCACACCCGATTTTGATCAGGATAAACCCGAGTTGGTCTGTGTGCGCAACAACAAGGCAAAAAAACTTTGTTATTACAACTTCCAGATGAATGGAGGTAAATATCATTATATCGATGTAGGCTGTAAATACACTAAAGCTAAGGTTATTGAAAAGGTGAACGAGGGAACCATCGCGTTGGGTAAGAATTGGGAAGTGCCGTGCTGACAAATCTCAAGCCTTTTTTCTTTTTTTATACTGCTGGCTATAATCCTCATCAAAAAAAAGAATATAAAAACGGATGCTCGGGATCAAACCAAGCCCATTTACTTTCAATCGCCTTCAAGGTTTCCTGAATACCAGATGCGTCCACTTTGATGGAGTATTGCGAATAGCAATTGGCTGGAGGCATGAAGGACAACAGGGGGCCAATTTTCTCTTTCATGGAACGGAAGTGAAAATCTTTCACTATGCCTAGTACGGGTCCAGCTTGTCTTTCTATGGCAGTCAGGCTGATGGTAAAGTACCGCGAAAAACAGAATTCATCTAACTTCAGGATATCCTGGAACGAATAGAGTGATATAGAGAAACTCACTAGACCTGAATGAAATCATTGCGATTTTGTGTTGACTTCCTGACATCACACCTTACACCTGAGATTCACTCATTTGGGTAAAAAAATTAGACTTTTTAAACACAGGTTCTTAATATTGCACTCCCGATTTTGAAGGCTCACTGGGAAGGGCATAGTTTGACATATTCCTCCTTAGCTCAGCTGGTTAGAGCATCTGACTGTTAATCAGAGGGTCCTTGGTTCAAGTCCAAGAGGAGGAGCAAAGCCACTCAATTGAGTGGCTTTTTTTTAATAAGGTTAGAATTAAACGCGAAAAGTACATTTACTTAGCCTTCCTGAAATCCAGTGGTGGCTCCCGGGCACCAACCAGCGACTCATATTTAAAGTCCTTTCCTCGTTTGGTTTCAAATTCTTCCTTCGCTTTGGTAATAATCGAGGGGTTCATATACAGGTCCACGGCCGTCATGGCCATTACCTTGGCGGCGTTAATCATACCCTTAAACCCAATGCTCATACCATTGGCAGCTACAGCCTGCCAGCTATGCGCGGAAGTGCCTGGTACCCAGGTGGCAGTTCCCAGACCCACAGTAGGAACGAGCCAGCTTATATCGCCCACATCGGTGGAGGCTGGAAAAAATCCCAGCTTGTATTCCTGAATTACCTGGGCCTCTGAAATAGGAGGGACCTGGTAATCAAAACTCTTCTGCATTTCTGAGGCGAAAGCCTCCTCTTCAGGTGTGTATTTCACGCCACCCACTTTTGAAAGATTCGCATGTTGTAGTTTGGCCAGCGTTTCGTTGGGCAACAGGTTATAAATCCCTGAAATGATTTCTACCTTTACCGTAGTTTCCGTTCCGGAAGCGCCAGCTTCTGCAGCCTTCACTACCCGACGCCACAAATCTTTTACATCAGCCACCTCGGGACTTCTCATAATGTATTCCACTTCAGCATAATCAGGCACTACGTTGGGCGCTTCACCTCCTTTTTTAATCACGTAGTGTATCCGCGATTCCTGGGGCACGTGTTCGCGCATCAGGTTAACCATATAATTCATAGCCTCTACACCATCAAGGGCGGATCTTCCCCGATGTGGAGCCGCTGCTGCGTGAGCAGACCGACCATAAAAGCGAAATATCCCATGCATCACCGCAAGACAGGTTTGAGCACTGGCGTTGTTTTGATTGGAGGGATGCCAGTTAATCACGGCATCAACATCATCCAGCAAACCAGACCGTGCCATATACACTTTGGCAGCACCACCTTCTTCGGCGGGAGTACCATACAATTTGATGGTGCCTGATTTTTTAGAACTGGTAAGCCAGTTCTTAAGCGCGATGGCGGAAGCTGAGGAGGCCGTACCAAAAAGATTGTGACCGCAACCATGACCATTGCCTCCTTCAACAACGGGTGTTTTGGTGGGCACAGCCTGTTGTGAAAGACCGGGTAACGCATCATACTCAGCGAGTATACCGATGATTGGTTTTCCCGAGCCATAGCTGGCCACAAAGGCGGTTGGCATTCCGGCCACTCCTTTAGCAACTTTAAATCCTTCTTTTTCCAACAAATTTACCAGTGTGGCTGTGCTCTTATCTTCCAGAAATCCGAGTTCTGCATATCCCCAGATTTCTTTGGCAATTTCAGTGTACTTAGAAAAATTTTTATCAAGATCGTTGATGACGACCTGCTTTTCTTTGTCGTATTGGGCGTGAGCCATAAAGGCGCCAAGACATAAGGTGAGCAATATTTTAAATTTCATAAAAGTTGTTGATTAGATAGGTTCAAAAATTACGAAACTCACCCAGATTACGAAAGGCTATTATATGAGAGGTGCCTTCCTCTTAAAAGAACTATTAATGCAAATGTAAACCGCAGAGGCTCAGGTAGATTCTTTGTGTCTTAGCGCCTCAGCGGTAAAAAGTTCTTTTTAGTCCTTCTCCAGGAAAGGATACCTGTAATCTGTAGGTGAAACAAATGTCTCCTTGATAGTGCGCATGGATGTCCATCTGAGTAAATTCATCTTGGCACCTGCTTTATCATTGGTTCCTGATCCTCTCGCTCCACCGAAGGGTTGTTGTGCTACAACTGCGCCAGTTGGTTTGTCGTTGACGTAGAAATTTCCGGCTGCATTGGTTAATTTTTTGGTAGCCAACTCTATGGCGTACCGATCTTTGGAAATTATTGATCCTGTGAGGGCATAAGGAGATGTCTGATCAACCAGTTCCAATGTCTGCTCATAATTTTCAGCATGGTAAACATAAATCGTTACCACAGGTCCAAAAATTTCCTCGCACATAGTTACTGACGATGGATCTTTGGTTTCGATTACAGTAGGTTCTATAAAGTACCCTTTGGACTTATCATATTTCCCTCCAGATATAATTTCATTCTGGGGATTTTTTCTTGCCTGTTCAATGTACCCAGTTATTTTATCAAATGATTTTTCATCAATCACCGCATTGATAAAATTGGTGAAGTCTTCAGTGGGACCCATTTTCATGGATTTGAGATCTTCGATTAAATATTTTTTTACATCGTTCCACAGGTTAGAGGGGATATAGCAACGTGATGCAGCAGAACATTTCTGTCCCTGAAACTCAAAGGCACCACGGCTGATAGCGGTAGATACTGCTTTTGCATCGGCACTTTTGTGGACCATGATGAAATCTTTCCCTCCTGTTTCACCTACAATACGAGGATAGGATTTGTATTTGAAAATGTTTTCACCTATGGTTTTCCAGATATGTTGAAACACTTTGGTGCTTCCGGTGAAATGGATACCACCAAAATCTTTATGATTAAAGATTACATCTCCTGTAGCAGGTCCATCCGTATAAATAAGGTTAATGACACCATCTGGTAATCCAGCTTCTTTTAGTATTTGCATAACAACATTTGCAGAATATACCTGCGTATAAGCGGGCTTCCACACTATCGTATTTCCCATCATAGCCGCGCTGGTCGGAAGATTCACACCGATAGCCGTAAAATTGAAAGGCGTGAGCGCAAAAATAAACCCTTCCAGCGGACGATATTCCATTCGATTCCAAACACCGGCAGAGGACGCCGGTTGATCGCGGTATATTTCCGTCATGAAGTGTGCATTGTAGCGCAGAAAGTCAATAGATTCACACGATGCATCTATTTCTGCCTGAAACGCATTTTTGGATTGTCCCAGCATGGTGGCAGCATTGAGCTTGTGGCGGTAAGGCCCCGCAATCAATTCAGCGGTTTTCAAAAATATTCCGGCACGATGTTCCCAACTTAAATTTGCCCACAGTTCTTTTGCAGCCATAGCCGCTGCGATCGCCTGTTCAACATGGCTCTTATCACCTTCATGAAAATGACCCAATACATGCTTATGATCATGAGGAGGTGAAATGGTTATTTTTTTATCGGTTCTTATTTCTTCTCCACCAATATACATAGGTATATCTGCCTTTTGGGCACGCATTGACTCAAGTTCTTTTTTGAGTAATGCCCGTTCTTTGGTGCCGGACGCATAGGAGATGATGGGTTCATTTGTTGGAGTGGGTACGTTAAAAAAACCGTTAGCCATGATAATCACAAAATTTAGTTCAACTTATATTTTAATTATGCTCTCACGAGGATAGCAAATGTAAACAATTTCAAAACGATTAAAGGATGGATTTGAGTTCGATCAAGTCTGATATTTCATATTTCAATTTTTGTGAATGCGGCTTTCGTGAAGGGTTGAAATAGGCGCTATCCATTCCGGCATTGTGTGCGCCTTTGATGTCGGTGTTCAGGTTGTCACCTATCATAATTACTTCATCCGGCAGATAACTTCCATGGGACAGGGCCACTTCAAATATTTCCCGTGCAGGTTTTTTGTGTCCTACACTTTCGGAGGTGATTACCTTTTGGAAATATTTATCTATCCCTGATGAGGATAACTTAACGGATTGAATTTCTTCAAAACCGTTGGTGATAATCAACAGCGGATATTTTTCTTTCAGGTAATCAAGAACTATCCTGGCGTTAGGTAATAAATTCTTTTTCGTTGGGGATAAGGCCACATAATCCCCCGACATTTCCAGTGAAAGCCGGTAATCATCAACGCCAAGAGCGATTAGAATTCTATGAAAACGTTGGTATCTGATCACATCACGCTGAATTAAACCCAGATCAAATTGATCCCACAATCGGGTGTTCATTTCCAAAAACACATTGAGCAAACTGTCGAAGGAATCGATTCCCCGATGCTTCAGGTTATGTTTGATGTACAATTCCTGCAATGCTTCCGCGCAATTGTTGTCATAATCCCATAAGGTGTGATCCAGATCAAAGATCACACATCTGTACTTCGAGTGATTCACTTATTTGGTTATCAGCGACCTGATGTTTAGTTTGTTGAGCGCAAGTTCGCGATTGGAGTACAATGTTTCATATACCTGCTGATCTTTTTGAAGGGCAGGGTCGCGACTGATAAATTGTAGAATTTGTTTGATGATATCGAATACTTCGTCTTTAATCTGGTAGAATACCCATTGATTGTATTTACGAATGCTTAGAATATCTGAATTTTTGAGGTAGATCAGGTGGCG
>CAYTBO010000126.1:0-5825 GCA_964436055.1 uncultured Ohtaekwangia sp. | reverse complement strand
CCGCACATTGCCTTTTGTATACCAACGCTGCTGTGATCTCCATAGTATATGCCACCCCGTTTCTATTTACACCGGCTGCATTGCCGGATACATGCCACTCGTCATTGAGCGGGTTTGCTGCCCTAAACCACTCGCGGGTACGGTTGGCTTCGCGTGTAGCAAATGTACCGTCAGGCCAGGTTGCCTTCCCTCCTTCTACCACAATATTGAATTTTGGATTCTCTTCAAGGCTGCCGTTGGCATTGGTAACCGTACGCACTCCTTCAATATGAACTTCGTTGATTGAATAACCATCAAAAGTTGTGACGATGATAGAACCCGGCAAAAACCGTCTTCCTGTGTAGTTAACAATGATTTTACCCTTTCTCACATTACCCCTGTTATCTTCACAGCCATCCCCAAAATCTATGGTGATCATTCCTTTAGGCATTTCAGGTGTGCTTTCGTCAGCCACTTCAATCTCAATTTCCGCACATTCCAGTCTGTTGTCGGGAATAAAAATCCTTCTACCCCCAATCCCGCTCTTGCCTCCGCTGAATGTTGCGTCATCGCTGGATACGGTTAACACGGAAAAATCATCCGTTTCCTCAAAATAAGAGTCTGTGGTAGCTTCGTTCTCTACACTCACTTCCTCGTTGGACGTAATTTTTAGCCCATCTTCCTCACTGCAGGAAATGAGCGAGCCAAACACCAGTAGTAAACCCCATGTAAAAATTTTCGTTGTTTCCATATAAATAGAATTAATAAGTTTGTAATGCAGGTTAGAGTAGCTACCAACCCTAAAAGTTTAATCAGGTGAAAATTAAAAGTTTAAAATGCTCATTTCAGGGCTCATTGGGCCTATTATTTTTTAGTGTGGCCGTAACTGTAATCAATCTTTCGCCACTACAATCCCAGGCACAATTGAAAATCGCCAAATTGAAATACGATGGTGGAGGTGATTGGTATGCCAATAAAACAGCCTTGCCCAACCTGATTGAATTCTGCAACAAGGAATTGGGTATGAATCTGGCTCCGGATGAAGATAATGTAGAAGCAAGCAGTCCGGACTTATTTTCTTATCCCTATTTATATATGACCGGTCACGGAAATGTAGTTTTCTCCAGTGATGATGCCACCAATTTACGCAACTATATGATTGGCGGGGGTTTCCTTCACATCGATGATAATTATGGTATGGATAAGTTTATCCGATTGGAATTGAAGAAAGTCTTTCCTGAATTAGAGTTGATTGAGATACCCTATGACCATCCAATCTATCACCAAAAATTTAATTTTCGGACCGGGCTGCCAAAAATCCATGAACACGATGGAAAACCGGCTCAAGGATTGGGCCTTTTTTACGAAGGTCGTCTGGTACTGTTTTATTCCTACGAAAGCGACTTGGGAAATGGCTGGGAAGACAAACGCATTCATAACGACCCTGAAGCCAAAAGGCAGGAAGCTTTGCAAATGGGTGCGAATATTATCTCTTATTGCTTCACCAGCTATTAACCCTCGCCAAATAATTCAGCAAGCTTTTTCTGAAGTCCCGAGCCACGTAAATTTTTGGCAACAATAATCCCCTGTGGATCGACCAAAATGGAGAATGGAATAGCATTGATATTATAGTCCTGAGCTGCCTGTGAATTGAAGTACTTGAGATCCGACACATGCGTCCATTCCAGTCCATCTTCACGAATGGCCTGCAACCAGTCTTCTTTAGTCCGATCCAAAGAAACGCCAAACACATCAAATCCTTTGTCTTTGTATTTGTGATACATACGCACTACGTTTGGATTTTCCTTACGACAGGGACCACACCACTTCGCCCAAAAATCCACCAACACATAGGTACCGCGCTTCGAGCTTAAGGGCACAATGGTTCCTTCCGGATTTGGCAGGGCGATTTCAGGGGCCGGTTGTCCTACGGCCAATACTTTCATCTTGTCAACACTGGCAATAAATTCTTTGGCAATTTCAAAGTCGGGCCATTCCTTCTTCAACTGATCAGCTACCTGGAGGTAAAGGTCAAAATATCTGTCCCGATCCAAAACATTGGATGCAGAAAGCAGATTAATTACAGCCACAGAAGGACCTTGTTCTTTTAGCAAAGCTGCAATCTTGTCCATTCCGACATTATAAAGCTCCATGTATTCATCCTGAATTGCCTCCATCCGATCCATATCATTGGAAGACCGCGCTATACCAAACTCGGTATTGAGTTCCGCCATTTGAGGATTATTTTGTGCTTCTACCATCAGTGTCTGAACCTGATTAACCAAATCCATATCCGGCGAGCCTTTAATCTCAACAAATCCATTGGGGTCATCCCCATCGACATTTATCTCAAGGTCACTTTTGTTCACAATAAAATCCACAAATTGAGTTCCATAGAAATTCAACCGGTAATAGCCCGGTTCTTCAATTCGCAATTTTTGCTCGAATGTGTAATCGTCTTTGAGATTCACTAGCTGAGCTGTGGCTTCCTCATTGGCATTAAGTTTTTCAAATCGTATTTCACCACCGAGTTTAGGAAATCCCACTTTACCCCGAATGGTTACCTGCCATCCTTTTTCGGGCTCACACCTCACCAATAATAGAAATATCAATCCGGGTAACATCCACTTTTTCATCATGTCTTCAATTTTTGTTGTAATAAATCATTTGTCAATTTCGGATCTGCCTTACCGTTTGATCTTTTCATCACCTCGCCCACAAACATGGCCATCAGTCCTTTCTTACCTTTTCTATATTCGATAACCTTTGACGGGAATGCGTTCAAAACAACCTCCACAAGTTTCAGAATTGAATTTTCATCTGAATCCTGAATAAGATCCAAATTCTTGGCCACCGCAATAGCCTTAGTCTGAGGATCAGCAATCAATGCGGGAAATATACGTTGCACAGCCGCCGTGTACGAAACCTTTGCTTCCTCCACTAAAGCAATTAATTCAGCCAAGCGGATGGGCTCAAGCGGAAACTCCTTAATCGTAATTCCATTATCATTCAAAAAGGATTTCACAGGACCCATTGTCCAATTGGATACGGATTTATAGTTTGAATGATGACGACATGCCTCTATAAAATACTGTGCTATTTCCTTGTTTTCGGTTAATACCCGGGCATCGTATTCCGGTAGTTGGTATTCATTGATAAACTTATTTTGCAATTCTTCCGGCAAGGCAGGCATCGATTTTTTAATTTCTTCCAGCCAGGCTTCTGAGACAATCAAAGGACTTAAATCCGGATCAGGAAAATAGCGGTAATCGTTTAACTCTTCTTTTGTGCGCATACTTGTAGTAATGCCCGAAATTACATCAAAGGTCCTTGTTTCCGAAACTACTTCCTGCCCTGATTCCAATTCATGAATCTGTCGCTCGATTTCAAAATCTATTGCACGTTGCACGTTGCGAATGGAGTTCATATTCTTGACTTCCACTTTTTTTCCAAAGGAAGCAGCTCCATCTGCCATCACGGAAACATTGGCATCGCAGCGGAGAGATCCTTCCTCCATATTACCATCACCTATTTCAAGGTATCGCACCAATTTTCTTATCTCGATAAGCAGCGCCCCTGCTTCTTCAGCATTTTTCAAAACGGGTTCGGTTACAATTTCAATCAACGGCACACCCGCACGGTTCAAATCAATCAGGGTATCCGGTTCTCCCTCCAGGTGGATTGATTTACCGGCATCTTCCTCGATATGAATTCGATTTAACACAATGCGTACTTCTCCGGCCTTTGTATTAACCGAAATATATCCGCCCTTGCACATCGGGGTTCTGTCTTGGGTAAGTTGATACCCTTTGGGTAAATCCGGATAGAAATAATTTTTACGATCAAAAATCTGATACCTTGAAATAGTGCAATGACAGGCCAGCCCCATCTTAATAGCCTGCTCTACTACCTTTCGGTTGAGTTTTGGTAACGTTCCCGGATGGGCCAGGGTAACGACCCCAACTTGTGTATTGGGTTCACCACCATACAAAACATCATCAGCGCTATATATTTTACTCTTTGTAAGAAGCTGAACGTGAACCTCTAATCCAATAACTGGTTGGTATTTATTGCGAATCGCCTGATCCATTAGCTTGCCATCATCTCTTTGGCCTTTTTTACAACGGCGTCCAGACCATTTAGGTTCTTACCACCGGCTGTAGCAAAGAAAGGCTGACCACCACCACCGCCATCAATCTCTTTGGCAAGAATTTTCACCATGTCTCCGGCATGAAATTTCTTTGAAGACGCTGTTTTCTCACCCAACATAACTGCTACCTGTGGTTTTCCATCAACATTGGCTGCCAAAACCATCACCAGGTTTTCGAATTGATTGCGCAACCCATAGGCAATGTTCTTGAGCGAATCGGCATTGGGTACGTCAATCTTTTCAATAATAGTTGTTAATCCACTACTTTGAACACCCTGCGTTGCCAGCCGGTCTTTTAGCTGATTAGCCTGTTGTTGGTGCAATTCATCAAGTACCTTCTCCAGCTTGTGTTTTTCTTCTATTAAATTTTTTGCTGCCGTAGCTAAATCTTTTGGATGTTTCAAAATAGTGCGCACCTCATTCAGCAGATTTATTTCGTTGTCAACGAAGTTTTGAGCCCCATCGGCGGTCACTGCTTCTATTCTTCTGATACCGGCAGCTACAGAACTTTCCGATAATATTTTAAAAAGGCCAATCTGACCGGTAGCAGAAACGTGTGTGCCTCCGCATAATTCTATGGAATACGCTGGATCAAAAGTGATTACCCGCACAAAATCCCCATACTTTTCGCCAAACAGCGCCATCGCTCCCATACCCTTCGCTTTTTCGATGGGCACATTTCTTTTTTCATCCAAGGAGATATTCTCTCTTATTTTTTGGTTGACGATATCTTCCACTTTCTTTATTTCCGCTCCCGTCGTGGCGGAAAAATGTGAAAAGTCGAAACGAAGAATCTTGTCATTGACTAATGATCCGCGCTGCTCTACGTGAGTACCCAGCACCTGACGGAGTGCCGCATGCATGAGGTGCGTGGCCGAATGGTTATTCATAGTCAACTGCCGCTTCGTCCCATCCGCCATTAGTTGAAAAATGCCATCCATCTTTGATGGCAGTTTCTCAGTATAGTGAACAATTAACTCATTCTCTTTTTTGGTGTCCAGCACGCTAATCTTCTCTCCTTCTGAATCAATGATACCGGTATCCCCTACCTGCCCACCACTTTCTGAATAAAAAGGTGTATGCTCAAATACCAACTGGTATAATTCCTTGTTTTTCTGTTTCACTTTTCGATACCGCAAAAGTTTTGAGGTTGCTGCCAAGTTCTCATATCCAACAAACTCTGGTCTTTCACCTTCATTTACAGTCACCCAGTCTCCTGTTTCTTTTACCGCATCAGCTTTAGATCGGGTTTTCTGTTTTTGCATCTCCTCATTAAAACCTTTTTCATCAACAATCAAACTATTTTCTCTGGCTATGAGTGAAGTAAGATCGAAAGGAAATCCAAACGTATCGTAAAGTTCAAAAGCTAATTCACCACTAACTGTATTGTCTTTTAATTCTGCCTGAATATTTTCAATCCGCTTCAAACCCTTTTCCAATGTTCTGAGAAAAGACTGCTCCTCCTCAACAATCACTCTCACTACATACTCCTGTTGCTGCTTCAACTCAGGAAATACATCTTTCATCTGGTCGGCCAGCAACGGTACAAGTCTGTACATAAATGGCTCCTTAAACTCCAGGTATGAAAACGCATAACGAACCGCCCTGCGCAATATTCTTCTGATTACATATCCCGCTCCGTTGTTTGAGGGCAATTGGCCATCGCAAATGGCAAAAGAAACAGCACGCACATGGT
>CAYTBO010000125.1:0-5867 GCA_964436055.1 uncultured Ohtaekwangia sp. | reverse complement strand
TTATTCCTTCCATTTCGTGCTTCAAAAACAAACGCATTCTCTCCATAAAAGTCAAGACCGGTAACCCGGAAAGTACCATCCTTTTCAGCATCAAACTGATACATATTACGGGTATTCCAATCAACCATACTAATGGTAGCATTCATATGTTTTGACTTCGAATTTTCAATTTGTCCAGTCAGGCTTATTCCCTGTTCAACCTGGTATTCGAGCGCATCCCGATAGGCTTGGACTTCTATTGGAATAGAAAACTCCTTTGTTATTGTCTGCTCATTCACGATGGCCACTTGATTAGCATCGGTTATGGAAACAGATAAATGCGATGCAATGGGAAGGCCGCTTCGGCTTTTTGTACTGATTTCTATATTGATCTTGTCGCGCGTGCTGTATGATATTTTATCAACTGACAGTGATATCAAGGGGTGTTCAATATTAATCGCTTCTGCTGCGATGTCTTCCAATTTGTCTGTAAGCCTTAAAACAGGAATTGATTTTGTATACAAACTTTCATCACCAAAATTGCGCTGAAGATTGGTGTAGGCTCTCAAGAACCAAACGCCTCTGTGTAAACTATCGGGAATAATAAAATCTCCATACGAAAAGCCATCATTAATGGGTAGCGTCCTTGAATCTATAACGTTTAAATCCGGGGATATCAAATCAACGTACAATACCCTGCTGAGTGAATCTCTGAGTTGATGCTTGAAGTAATTAATATATGCCTTAAACCAAATCACTTCGCCTTGATGATAGTAAGGTTTATCGGTATGAACATAAATGTGTTCACGGTAAGATTCTAAATTCGGGTTTATTGGAGTTACCTGTTGACGATCCGGTGGACTATAATCTTGTGGTAACAATCGCGCCAACCAATTTTCATTCATGTCCCCGGAGGTAATCAGGTTTTCAGCGTTTAAAACAATACCCTCTTCATTTATACTAAGAAACCCTCCTTTAATAGCCATCCAACTTACCGGAAATCCAATATCTTCATAGGCTCGTATCAATGCCCGTGCATTGTGATAATGAATTTCCATTCTTCCATTAATACCCACTTTATAAAGACCGGTGCTTTCTTTTGAAAACATTCCTACAGTATCATAGGTAATAATGGTGTTACTCAACGCTTTTCTGAAATTGTCAGTGGCTTCCAGGTAAGTATTTGCCTGATTGCCGCCTGGATTATCTGTATATAAATAAAAACCATTTCCCCGGATCTGATTCTTGATAATTGACCTAAACAAGTACCTGCTGGACTGATAATATGACTTCAGGCGATTTGTAGCCCAATTGTATGCTTCCTCCGGTTGGCTCGTTTGTAATTCTGCAAAAAAGACATTGGCGTGAATAGAATATCCGATATTGTTCAGAGAAGATTTGTTAAGATAAATCCACAACTCATAGCCCAGGAAATCATTGCGGACCTTTACAGGACCACTGGCTGATACCATGAGTTCCTTTCCTTCTGTTTCAAAATCCAAAATCCACGGATTGGTGATCTTACAAAACCTTGCAATCCCGTAGGTGCCAATTAGTGCAGACTCAAATTTCTTGATGTTCCTCTCCCACTCTTTGTCTCTATTATTTTTAACAACAATATCATCAAGTTGAACATTATCCGATTCTAGTGCAATGGTTCCCAAATCAACTGATGACTCCATATTTTGTTTTAGGATATGGGATCGAAAACCAACATGCGAAATAATTAATTCAATAAAACCAAAAGGAACTTCAAGTTGGAATGATCCGTTTTCATCAGCAGCCGTACCAATGGTGGTTTGGTTGACAAAAACGTTGGCAAAAGGCAAGGCATTTCCATCGGCTTTGTCTACCACCTGCCCCTTGATCATGACGAATTGAGCCGTTGCGCCAATGAAAGCGCATGCAAACAACATCACCAGCAAGGTCACCTTTTTAGTCATTCCTTACTTCAATGTAATATTCATTTCTGACAGGTTTATTCTCAGCAGTGACTCCCTCAACTACTACCCTGTAAGTGGTTTCAAGATCAGCCGCAAAAAATGTAAGAGAAGTTTTTCCTGTTTCCTGATCTGTAATAACAAATGGATTCCAGGATAAGGTGGCGCGATAGTCACCTTTTGACTTGTCAGTGGAATCACTTTCGTAATCCGGGCTTCTGAAACTACGCGGTTTATAATAACCCGGTATTTTTACCGATTGAAAATTGGGATCGATTGGCTTGTCTGCAATCTCAGCGCCTGTCTTGGTGTAGATGGCCAGAACACCACCTGCGCCACGGGATCCGTGTAATGTATTAATCCTGGTTGTAAGTTCGATTCTAGTAACTGTGTTGGGATCAATTGCGCCAATTATGTTTGCTGGATCGCCAACCATGGCAACATTATTAACCATAATAAGCGGAGGTGGTGGAGATCCTAGCGAACTTGCCTTAGCTCGCTCCGTATATATGACCCATTTAAAGCCTTCAGGACTATTGGTTTCGCGAACAACCAATCCGGGTAATTGACCATTCAATGTATAAAGTAAGTTACCATAACTCTTGTTAATATATTTTTCTTCCAACACATAATTTGATTTCCCGTACGACTCCGCATAACGCTGTACTGCTTCTTCATCAATCCTGGTACTCCTGATCTCTACTTCCTCCAGTACACGTGCGTCTCGGGGCACTTCATAATCAGAAATAATACGTTGTGGAAATTCCGTAACCATCGATTTCAGTTCAACAATACCTCTTGCTTCCTCTCCCACAGGAACAATGCGCGGCTCAATTTCAATCTTTCCAAATGATTTGACCTTTGCTTTAGACGGCTTAAAGTATAAATCCACAGAATCATAGCCCTGCAATCCTGCCAACGTAAATTGACCGTCAGCACTCGCTTCTGTTAAATAAAAAGCATAAGGATCCAATTGCATTACGTCCAGCACAGTTTGTTCACGCTCTCCTTTGCCATTTATAAATTTGCCGTGAACGGTCAGCCCGTATTCCACAGGATGCAGTTTTTCGTATAGTGGATCAGACTTGCCTGATAAGGCAAATGAATCTGTAATGTGCTTTTCAGAAACGGGTACTACCTGGTTCATATCTGTAACAGAAATTGACAGGTTAGCGCTTATCGGATCGCTAACGGGGGTAGTTGTCATTATGGAAACAGTGATTTTCTCACGTGTTCGGTATACGTCTTTATCACTTACGATCACCAATTCTTCGTTTTCATATTTTTCATACACTCTTTGAGACGGATCTATTTTATCAGTCATGTTTACAAGCGCAAATGCTTTCACAAACATCCCATCTTCAAAATTGCGGCTCCAGTTCGTATAGGCACGTAAGTAATAGGTGCCAGCCAAAATGGTATTATCGAGAATAAAGTCACCATTAGCTTTGCCATTTTTGATTACCAAAGCCCTGGATTGAATTATCTCCCGTTGTGGACTGATCAAATCTACATACAGCACTTTGCTCATGGAATCCTGCAAGATGGGGTCTCCATAATTCATATAAGCCGCAAACCACACTGGCTCTCCCGGATAATAATAGGGCTTATCCGTATGAAGGTATACTTTTTCTCTGAACCGCTGGAATGAAACTACAAGATCTTCTTTGGTTTCAATCTTTCCCTTTTGATAATCCTGCGGCAACAGATAAGAAATTCGTTGATCGCTCATGGCGCCTGCTGTGATCACATCTGTGGGATTGATGGGAAAACCTTCTTCATTGACCATCACCACATCTGAAGCCAGTGTTATCCAACTCACCTCATAGCCCATGTCCCTATAAACCCGCGGCATGGATCGTTCATTATAATTATGAACCTCTACCCGTCCGGGCATGCGTACCTCATATAGCCCGCGGTCCATCACCAACTGCACCATTCCTGTAGTGTCATACTCCATGAGCGCATCTGAAAATGACTCTGAGAAGAGTAAAGATCGTGCAGTGGCATTCTCCAGTCCGGGGCGCTCTGTATAGAGTTTAAATTTTTCTCCCCCAATCCTTTTGGTGATAATGGATTTAAAAAAATGCTGTACTGAGCCAACGTAGGCCCGCTCACGATTGCTCAGCCATTGTTTCGTCACCTCATCATTTGTAATTGGCATCTGCTCAAATCTTACCTTGCCATCAATCAGGTAGCCTTGTGCATTCTTCCAGAAATCATTCAGGTAAAATTGCATTTTATAACCCAATGAATTGTTTTCGATTTCGAGCGGAACATCGGCCTTTGCTATCAGTTGTTTTCCCTTTTCCTTATCGGAAAATTCCAAAACCCAGGGGTTTAAGATTTTACACCCCACTGCTATGGCATCATCTCCCAGAAATATCTTTTCAAATTTAGCCAGTTGTTTCTCCCAGGTTTTGTCTCGGGATGCCTTGACCTCCACATCCGAAAGCTGTTGTTCAGCCGGTACCAGACCGATGGCCCCCAGATTATTCTCACCAGTCTTCAGTTTGAGGTTTACCTTTCCCAGTCGATATCCAACAAAAGAGAAAAGTAATTCAGTGCTCTCCATGGGAATCTCCAAAATAAAATAACCATCCCCGTCAGCAGCCGTACCAATGGTAGAGCGGTCCAGAAATACATTGGCAAAGGGCAGTGACTCATTGGTTTCAATATCTACGACCCTGCCTTTCACCTGAGCGGATTGCGCTTGTAACGCCAGAGCTGAGATAGAAAATACCATTGTGCATAAAAATCTATTCATTGCGAATGGTGATAAAATGTTCTGCATATAAGGGTTTATTATCCGAGGCAACTCCTTCAATTACTATTTTGCAAGATGTTTGTAAATCGGTAGCATAGAAAGAAACAGTTGCAGTTCCATCCTGCCCAATATTGACGGATGGATTCCAGTATAAACCAGACCTAAAATCAGTTTTAGTTTCCCTTTTAGGATTGCTGTAATCAGGCATTATAAAAGGTCGATTTGATGAATACCCAATAATGTCGACTGATTTTGAAGTCTCAATAAACGGTTTCTCCGCTAATGTTTTAGTGTAAACCGCTATTACACCACCAGCACCAAATAATCCATACATAGGGTTCAGTCTTTTCGTGATTTCAATTCTGTCTACAATAGATGGGTCTATTCTTGACAGTATTTCACCAGCGTCTCCGATTTGAGGTGTATCATTTATTGTTACAAGGGGCCCCGGTTGATTCATTATCGACAGACCGCTTGCTCTCGTAAAAAAAACTGTCCCTCCAGAGAATCCAGGAGTTACAACCAGCCCTGGTGTCGCGCCCGCCAGGCTAAAAAGGATATTGGGATATTTTTGATTAATATCCTTAGTTTCAATAACAAAATCAGGCTTTCCGTAAGTACCGCTTCTTTCAAAATGATCGATTTTTTTATCTTTAACGGTAATCTCGTTCAACAACCTTGCATCCGTTGGAACCTCAAACTCTGACAAAATTCTTTGTTGTGATTCAGTCATTAGTAAATCCAGAGAACCTACCATCTTTGTGTAGAAGCCAATCGATGGTTTATTCCCTTTCCCCAGTATTACTTTGCCTTTTTCTACTTTGTCTTCATTTCCATTATAAAATATCCTCGTGCTATCATAAAAATTAAACCCGCTTACTTCAAACCTTCCGTCCTCTTCAGTTTCTACCAGGGCTACGTTGTTCGATTGCCATTGTACCAGGTTTAATTGGGTCCTGGCTGGCTTGCCTTGTTCATTCAAATAAATACCACGCAATGTAATTCCATATTCAGGTTGATACTTTAATAATTGAGGTACATCGACATCCTCTTCATCAATGTTGAATGAATTCTCTATGGTGGGTATTCTAATCGGTACTACCTGCGTTGCATCCGTTACCGACATGGCCAGATTGGCTGCCACCGGATTGCCTTCTTCATCATTCACTAAAACTGTCAGC
>CAYTBO010000124.1:0-5875 GCA_964436055.1 uncultured Ohtaekwangia sp. | reverse complement strand
CCCGACAAAAGTCGGGATGGATAGTAATAGCTGCCCGGATTCAACTCCCCGATTACAATATTCTTCTATATTCTTGAGTCCGGATTTAACGGTCGTTTTTACATCGGATATAGTGAACACCCCGATCGAAGACTTATCGACCATAATTCCGGTAAAGGAACTCTAAGAAGGTTGATCAGGCAGCTCATTTTATTCAATCGCGGGCAACTCAAATACTTTCCTGTAAGCAGCTTGCATCCGACTGATCTCATCATCAGTAAGTTTAGAAAAATATTCCCTTCTCCTTTTTGGGAAAACACCTTTATTCTGATGCAAAAAAGTAAGCATCATACTGATGAGTTTGTCAGGCATATCCACTATGTATTGCAATTCTTTTTTCGCCTCATCATAGCGTTGAATAAATGTTAATTCGTTGGGCATGTCTTCTGTTAAGGTTGCGTGGATCGCCTGAATAAGATACACGCAATGCTCCGTAAGATCCGGATACCTGAAATATCCCTCAACATCGGTTAGATTCGACACATTAATTCCACCATCATCCGACCTTTCATATTTTATTCTTTGCATTAATGGCTTCGAATACTTTTCCAGCACATTGTCATAATCCTTTATATTATTAAGCATATATGCAGAGACGGGAATGATCAGGCCTTGCGGCACCACTTGGTCATGCACCAGCATATCATGTATCAAAAAGCGATGAAGTCTTCCGTTTCCATCCTCAAACGGATGTATAAACACAAAACCAAAGGGAATGATCACAGCTCTGATTTCCGGAAAAGTGCCAACTGTTTTTTGGGTTAATTCTTGAAGTCCGTTCATTAAGGACAAAAGAATAACCGGTGGCGGGCAGATATAATGGATCTCTTCCGCGAAATTAGGCAACGACTCACCTACATAATTTTGAAAATCCCTATAGCTGTCCGCAGCAAACCGAGTGTCAACAATTGCATTTTGTAACTGGATAAGGCGTGTCTGTGTTAGTATTTCTTCGGGAGCTTCAGTTCCTGCTTTTGTAAGCAGTGTAACAAATTTTTCCATTCTATCCGGAGAAGGTTTCTCATGCTCTATTTCATAAGAGGATTTTGTCTCTTTTTTGTACAGGTAATTTATTGCTCTCTTGAATATATCCGGAGCGTAATCTTTTTTTAAATCCTGAATCTTCCCAGGGATATTAAGGGAAAGTAACTCCTCTAATTTTTTTGTTTTCCGCACGACCGGGCAATATGCTGCTGTACCCAATAGATTATCATTTATCCTCCAGCGGGCATTTTTTCTTGTTTTGCCGGTTATGTATTTGCTATTATCCAACAGATCCACATAATTTCCGGATACCGCTCTTGAAAGGACTTTTTTTCCTGTAAGAAACTCGAACAGAAAACCGATTTTTCTCGTGTACTTACTCGCAGGAGATGATGTTGCAAAGGCTTCAATTTCCTCTGCTGGAATCTTTTCCAGAACAGCTTTTAAAAAATCCAGATTGAAATCATCGTACTTTAAGCTAAACTCAATGTGATGGATGGGGGTATTTTCCGCGACTTGGTACTTAAGCCCGTAAACCCGCTCTACATTTCCTTTCGAGGTCAGTTCCAGCGAGTCGTTGCTTCCTATGTAAGAAGAATGGGTCAATAAATGGGGCAAATTAAAGTGCTTTTTAAGCCACTCGCTACCAATAGGTGTCATAGTAATTACAGTACAATTGATAAGCAATACGGTAAAACATATAATAATAGTAAGTTTTTACGGTAAAACATATAATTAATAGAGATAAGTTTGGTAAAACTGATAAGCCTCAAGTAAAATGAGTAATCTAAATGATAGATTACTGTAAAATCGATATAACTGGCTAGCCTCGGGGCCAAAGATCTGAAAGCGAAGAAAAGTCGATTATACATCTTAAAGTTGATCGGTAGGTAGGAATTGGTAGACACGTCCCGACTAAAAGTCGGGATGGATAGTAATAATGTTCGTGTTCAACTCCCGTCCCGGGTACTTTTCAAATGAGTTCCAAAGCCTCAAATAAGGTCATATGCTATTGATATAATCATTGAACATCTTAATCAGGAAGGACTGATATGAAAAATGTTCTGGAGTTTAAAGGCTACGTTGGATCGGTAGAATTCAATGCAGATGACAAAGTATTTTTTGGCAAAATCATTGGGATACGTGATGTCGTCACCTTTGAAAGTGCCACCGTCAAAGAATTAACTAAAGCATTTCAGGAATCAGTTACCGATTACTTGCAGACCTGTAAAGAAATGGGCAAAGATCCGGATAAAGAATTCAAGGGTAGTTTCAATGTCAGGATAAAGCCAAACATTCACCGGCTGATCGCTGCAAAGTCCGCAGTGATGAAAGTTTCATTAAATCATTTTGTTGAGAAAGTTTTGGTGAAAGAGGTTCTCCCTGAACGGCCAGGTCAAAACATTTGATGCCGCAGCTTTCCATCGAAAGGGACGGAAGTTAGATATCCACTCTGATAAGAAATCGTTTCAGGAGCTTAAAGACAGCATCCTGATACTCCTCCAAGCGGATCACCAAGACTCCCGTCCCGGGTTCGCCAAATGCCCTTCAATAATGAGCAAGGAAGAATATAGGCAAGCGAATGGCGCTGTTCCATTTATATCCTTTTATATCCTTTCAAGGATCTCTGCATTTTCGATAATAAATATCATCCTATTCCAATCACTGTCGTTAAATTTGAGTTTGCCTTTTACACGCACCAATTCATCCACTTTCAATTTAGGGATACTCTCCTTTAACTCAACTTCTACAATAGATTCGGGGCCTCCTCCACCACAAAAAAAACAGGATGCATAGGGATTGAAGGAAATGATCATTTGGTTCTTGGCTGGCATGTCAAAAGGCAGATAGTATCCAAGTATAATTACTTCTTTCCCTTCCATTTCCTTTAAAGCTCCGGAAAAGACAGGCGCAGAGATTAAACCGCCTTCACGCTCGCTATAAACTTGCTTAAACTTTATTTTACCCAGCAATTGCCACATACTTAGCTCCTCCTCGCCTTGAGAGAATCCTGTCACCAGTTTAAATAGTAGCATCAGCGCTATTATATACTTCATATATTTCTTGGTTTAATACAACATGATTTTGGATACCCACCAACCAAAACTGAGTGTTCAGAGCAGTTGGAAAAATTAGCTTGTTTTCAGTTTTTCATAAATTCCATTTACTAAACTATAGATGGTCCTGTGCTTATCGGTTCCGCTTCTATGCCTCACAATCCATTCTATACTTTCATCCAATCTGGTGATTCTAATTTGGAGATGATTCTTGTTTTCAGATATGGTTAACCCAATTCGTTCTAATGCTCGTTTTGTCCATTCTACCAAATCTGACGGACCCTCAATAAAGACAAGCGGGCGAAGATTGTTATGAATATGAAATGAGCCTGTCCCGGAATCGAATTGAATACCTTCACTTGCAAATGCTTTTTGAAAAGTACCATTCAAAACAAGGTCTTCAGGAGCACCTTCCACTAATGATCCCCCCTTTGGTATCAACCAGATTTTGTCCGCACTACGCAAAGCAAGATCAAGGTCGTGAGTAGATAGTAATACAGCACGACTTGTTTCATGTGCCATCTTGCGTAAGAGACGCATAAATTCCACACGTCTGGGTAAATCCAAAAATGCCGTAACCTCGTCAAGAATCATCACTTGCGGGTCTTGTGCCAGTGCACGCGCCATCATGATCTTCTGCCGTTCGCCATCGCTAAGTTCTGTCAGCGTTCGCGATGCCAGTTCCTCTGCTCCTACTTGTGCAATGGCCCATGAAATCACCTGGTGATCCTGATGTGTTAATGTGCCCGACCAGTTGGTGTACGGATAACGACCTAAACTCACCACTTCATAGGCCGAGAGCAAACCACCTTCTACGCGTTCGGTTAATACTACACTAAGTTTTTTTGCCAATACCCTCGCAGGAATCTGATAAACATCTGTGCCTCCTAAGGTTACCCTACCCTGCAAAGGTTTCTGCATCCCCGAAAGGGTTCGCATTAATGTTGACTTACCGGCACCGTTGGGCCCAAGTAAACATACCAATTCACCTTTAAACAGAGATAAATTGATATCCGAAGCCACTACTATTTTCTCTATGGCAGATACCTGATAGCCAATGGCCAATGATTCTACGGTTATTGTTTTTTCCATTCTCTTCCAGTGGTTTTTTATATCAAGGGTTTAATGCACCAATGCTGAACAATAGTCCCTCCCTTAATTGGCGCACCTCTTCCAGTGTTGGCTTATCTTGTTTTGGAAAATACAGTGTCGGAAAGGTAGCAGCCGATAGCATCAATGAATTCTTAAAAAAATCTCTTCTCTCCATATTTTGATTTGTTTAAAGTGATCGTATCCTGCGGTTTCTTAAAATGACCCACATCACCACAGGTGCACCGATGACAGCAGCAATGGCGTTAAGGTGAAGAAAATGTCGCTCCCATGGTAGGTGAACCGTTAAATCAGCTGCAAGGGCAATGACAGCCCCTGCCAGCAGCACACCGGGCATTAGAATTTTATTATCTCCAGAACTAAATAGCCCACGCGTGAGGTGTGGAATAATCATTCCTAAAAATAATATCGGACCACAGTAAGCAGTAACAGGTGCTGTGAGCAAGACAGCCGATGATAAAATTAAAATGCGTGATCTTTTCACATTCATGCCCAAGGTGGCAGCATACTTTTCCCCGAGTTGTAATGCATTTAATTGTTTTACCATCATCAAGCTAATGACCAACCCGATGATGACAAAAAAGGAAAGGAAAGGAAGTTGTTCCCAATACACACCAGCAAAGCTGCCATCATTCCAGCCTGCAAAAATTTTGCCTTGCGATTGATTAGTGAAATGCAAAATGATACTGATAAGGCCCTGCGAAAGAAAGCCAAGCATTAAACCAAAAATCAAGAGTGTAATTGTGTTAACATACCGACTAATGGAAACCATCATCAATAAAACGAAAATGCAACCGAGGCTTGCACCGGCAACAATACTCAGGTGGCTGAAAAATTCAAGCTTTTGCAACATAGCCGAGCCGACCACTGATGCTGTAGTTACCACCAGTGCCACTCCTAACTGTGCACCAGCCATCAGGCCAAGGGACCAGGGCTCGGCCAATGGATTTCTAAATAAAGTTTGAAGTTGAAGACCGGCTGCGCCAAGCGCGGCACCACCCAACGCTGCCGCGATAGTGCGTGGCAGCCGAAGTTCCATGATAATTTTTACATTAGTATCATTGGTACTTGTACCAAACAATGCGTTTACCACTTCACCTACAGGAATGGGCACGGCACCAATGCCTAACTCTAGCAAAAACAAAAAGACGGCCACAGCGGTTAGTACGATAAAGAAGATAATCCTTCGACTGCCAACTGCCGCCAGATGCTTAAATGAGGCAGGTGGCGAATTATGAGTAACTGTTTTTTCCATACGCTAGTTGTTTACATACCATTTAAAATCGGGAACTCCGTTTTTTTATCGAAAAACATCCATAAAGAAAAGTTGAAGGTCGGGTAATAATTTCCAGTGCAGTAATTTTACCATATCGACCAATATGTAATCGGGCCTTATCATGCTGGTGGCGTGCCAATCAGAGGTATTTCCTCCCGTCATGGACGCAATCAGTTCGATGGTTTTTAGTGACATCACTTTTTATTTAGTCTTACTTTTTCAAAAAAGAATAAAGGATGGTTGGGCAATAAGTCCGGATAGAATATGAAAACTAAATCTTCCAATACTAAGTCAGGTCGCACTTCAGCTGTCTCGTACCAATCATATGCGTTGTGTTCGTAGCGGGTACGTTTATTGTAATGATAAATATTCTCTGAGCGATAGGCTTTAAATGTGTTAAGGTAACTTA
>CAYTBO010000123.1:0-5895 GCA_964436055.1 uncultured Ohtaekwangia sp. | reverse complement strand
TTATAACCGGCTGAATATTCCACCACTCTAATCCGAAGATCACCGTACTTTATGGTTTTCCAGATTGCAGTACCAGTTTCACCGGGGTGAATGGTTGTATCCACCAGATTCCAATCTGTGATTTCGAACGGGATAGGTAACATACTTATGGGTTAGTTGAAAATTGAGAACGCCATAAATTCCTTAGTTGATAACCGCGGTTGACAATGTAAACACCTGCTAATGTTATACCTATGGCAACAATAATTCTCAGGTTCAGTGTTTCACTCAACACAAGCCAACCCAAAACAATCGCAACGATGGGGTTGATGTATGCATATAATGTTACAATCGTTATGGGAAGATTTTTGATTGCATAGGAATAGCATGCGTATGCCGCCACTGATCCAACCAGAATTAAATATATAAGCGAATAGATAACATTGTTTGACCAGGTTATGGTTTGGTAATTATCAAAGCCAAGGCTTACCGGCAACAACAATAGTCCTCCAAATATCATTTGCAGTCCGGCATTCATAAAGGGATCGCTTTCCTGGTTTTTTCTTTTCATCCAAATACTTCCCGCGGCCCAACCCAGGTTGGCGATGATAATCATGATGATGCCCAGTGTATAAGCTGAAGATGCAATGTCAGCGAGGTTTTCACCAAAAATTAGTACAATTCCGGCTAAGCCAATAGCCAATCCCATGACAATGGGGAATGTGGGTTTTTCTTCTTTTGCTACAAAAAGATTGATAACAACTACCCAGATGGGGACTATTGAACATATGATAGCAGCAATGCCGCTCGGAACATACATTTCTGCCCAGCCCACTAAACCGTTTCCTATGGTTATCATAAAAAAACCACCAATAGCCTGATTGAACAGGACTGATCTTGATGGGAGTTTTTTCTTTGCCAGTACCAACATAAACCCAGTCAGGATCACCCCTGCAATAATTTGCCTTAAAGCGCTAAATAAAAAGGGTGGAAACTCTAATACACCTATCCTTAAAGCAAGGTAGGTGGTGCCCCAGGCCACACAAACAACTGCCAAGGCAAGGTAAGCCTTCATGTTTTTATCAATTCTCATCTATTTCAAATTCAGGTACAAATTTTCGTATAGAAACGTAAAGAAAACAGTTTCAGTTTTATTAATTTTGACCATATCAGTTTATCTAAAAAATGGAAGCAACATTAACGAAGGCAGACCACCTGTATGTAGAAGTGGCAGACCGAATTGAAAGCCTGATTGAAAAAAATTCATTGAAAGTAGGGGATAAACTGCTTTCCGTGCGGGCATTGAGTAAGGAACAGGGTATCAGTCTGAGCACGGCGTTTCAGGCCTACTATCACCTGGAGAGTAAGGGATTGATTGAGGCACGCCCTCAGTCGGGGTACTATGTTAAATTCTCCCCTCAACATGGTATGGACCTGCCAACTTGCTGCAAGCCATCCGATGAGGTAGTACCCGTAAGTTTGGATGAAATTATTTCCAGTGTTTACAAAGATTTAAGATCACCCGCATTAACCCATTTCTCCATTAGCTCACCAGATTATTCATTGCTCCCTACGGCCAAGTTGAACAAAGCCGTGATACAAGCATTACGCAATTCGACAGACAGTTGCCTCAACTATGAAGATTTTCAGGGCAATGAGGTTTTGCGTCAGCAGATAGCGCGGCTCTCGTTTAATTGGGGTGGTGCCTTGAGTGAGGAGGATGTTGTGGTGACCAATGGCTGCATGGAAGCCTTGTCGCTTTGTCTTAAGGCAGTGACACAACCCGGAGATGCAGTTGCCATTGAGAGCCCTACCTATTATGGGATTTTCCAGGTAATTGAAAGCTTGGGATTAAAAGTAGTTGAAGTTCCCTCACATTCCGATACAGGTATTGATTTGGATAATCTCGAAAATGCAATTTCAAAATTTGACATTAAGGCATGCCTGTTTGTATGCAATTTCAACAATCCTTTGGGGAGCTTAGTACCGGAGGAAAACAAAAAGCAACTTGTAGATTTACTAACTCGTAAAAACATTCCATTGATTGAGGATGACATTTATGGGGAATTATATTTCGGCAAGACCAGACCAAGAACCTGTAAAGTCTTTGATAAAAAAGGAATCGTGCTTCAATGCGGATCGTTTTCCAAGTCTCTTGCTCCCGGATATCGCATTGGTTGGGCTGTGCCTGGAAAATATAAAGACAAAGTCATAGCGTTGAAGCGAATGAATAATGTATCAACCAATACCCTGCTTCAGGAGGCGATTGCCAATTTCCTTCAGAAGGGTAGGTATGAATTACACCTCAGGCATTTGCGCAAGGCACTACACACACAATGTTTGAAGTACAGTCAGGCTATCACTGAGTATTTTCCTCCTGAAACAAGAGTTACCCGACCCCAGGGGGGATTCTCACTGTGGATTGAAATGAACGAGAAGGTGGACGCATTTAAATTGCATAAACGTGCACTTAAACACCATGTTGGAATTGCACCGGGTCATATCTTCTCATCGCAGGGTCAGTTTCAAAATTACTTCAGAATCAGCTATGGTTTGCCCTGGAGTGATCGGGTTGATCGTGGGCTACAAGTATTGGGCGATTTAATCAAAAAGTATTAAACATGTAACTTTTAAACTTTTTACCCATAACTGTTGTGCGTATATTTGACTACAGTATAGTTTTTTTTAATGTATAATTTCATCATTTAACACGCTTAATATGGCTTTTTCACTTCCAAATTTACCTTACGATTTTAATGCATTAGAACCACATATTGATGCTAAAACCATGGAAATTCATCATGGCAAACATCACAATGCTTACGTATCAAATCTTAACAACGCTGTTGCCGGCACTGATGTTGAGAAGCTTAGCATTGAAGCAATTTGTAAGAATATCTCAAAGTATCCCGTAGCTGTAAGAAACAACGGTGGAGGTCACTACAATCACAGTTTGTTCTGGACGCTCATGAGTCCGAAAGGAGGTAAACCGACAGGCGCACTCTCGGATGCGATCAGCGCAGCATTTGGAAGTGTAGATGAGATGAAGACCAAATTCAATGCAGCCGCAGCAGGCAGGTTTGGTTCTGGCTGGGCCTGGCTGATAAAAGATGCAGGTGGTAAGTTGGCGATTACCAGCACACCTAATCAGGATAATCCACTTATGGATGTAGCTGAAGTGAAAGGAGTTCCCATACTTGGATTAGATGTATGGGAACATGCTTACTATCTGAATTATCAAAACCGAAGACCAGATTATGTGAGTGCATGGTGGAATGTGGTCAACTGGGACGAAGCAGCAAAAAGGTTTGCGTGAAAATCATTGCTTGTAGGTGTGCGTTAAAGTTCTGACCATCTGTTTAGTAGTTGACGGTGGTTGCGCAAGATTGGTTTGCATTGAAATTTTTGCCACCCGAATCAGCAATGAAGATTTGGTTGTTAGTAGGTTCATTCTTGGTCACCCCACACTGGTCTTAGCGTCCCGCTAAGACCTAAACTCTAGTACAAAATCATGATCTGCTGTGGTCAGGATTGAACTTTGAATATATCATCCCTTCCAGAATCTCCAAGGGTGAGCACCAGAGCGCAGGCCTGGCAAAAAAGCGGGGGTGGGCAGGCAGTGAGCGCGGAAGCATTTTTTTGTCTAGCGTTTCCCGCCTGCCAACCTATTTAATGATTGTTGGCGGGCAGGTTGCATACTTTTTGGGCAATGCAAAAAGTATGAGCCCGCCCGGCTTGAGGGCGACAACGATTTATTTCTAAAAATTTATGAATCCCCCTTCTCCGCAGAGTCTCCCGCGAGAGGGGAGAAGGGGCAAAAGTGATCATCGGACTTTTGGTGTACCAGGGCTTGAAGACCGAAGAACTGGACAAACTGGAAGTAAAAGACGTGAAGTTGAAAGAAGGGAAAATAGAAATCCCCGGCAGCAGCAGAAGCAACGGGAGAGAGATGCAACTGGAGCTGCACCAGGTGCTGGATATGTATGAGTATGTAATGCAAGTGCGTCTGCAGATACTTGAAACCACCGGGCAAGCCACGCCCAAACTTTTGGCGAGTATAGAAGGAGGTGCAAAAGTGAGGATCGATTTTTTGATGAAGCAGTTAAGAAGACAGCATAGTAAAATCAAAAATGCCGACCAGATCAGGGCCAGTGTGATCGTGAAATGGTTGAAGCAATACAATCTGAGAGAAGTACAATACCTGGCCGGGCATCGGTATGTCAGTTCCACGGAAGCTTACCGGCAAAGTGAGATGCAGGAACTGACAGAAGAAGTGAACAAGTTCCATCCGCTGGGGTAAAAATGAACCAGCCTACCGCAGGCAGGACTAAAAAGAGCTATGAAATCGTTAACTTTGGAAACAAAATTTAGGATCATGGACATTGCATTAAAGAAGGTAGAATTGATTGAGTGGTTAGCCCGGTTGCAAGACGAAAAACTTATTCAACGGATTGAAACTTTGAAAAAGAGTTCGATGAAGGATTTATACGAGCAACGAATGCCTAAAACGAAAGAAGAACTACAGGCAAAGTTGAACCAATCAGAGAAGGACATCCAAGAGGGAAAGGTACATTCACAGGAAGAAGTAGAGAGCTATTTTAAAACCAGGTTCAAGCAGTGAAGAAAGTGCAGGTAATCTGGTCGGATGAAGCATTGAACGACCTGGAAACCATTTATGATTTTTTGGTAGAGAAATCTCAACCCGCAGCCCAACGAATAGTTGAAAACATATTGAGCAAATCTAAACAGTTGGAGTCCTTCCCCAAGTCAGGTGCAAAGCAGGAGACGAAGGCTGGTAGCAAAGAGTACCGCTATCTGGTAGAAGGCAACTACAAAGTTATTTACAGTTATGAGCAGGAAAATCAAGCGATATACATTGCGGTGGTTTTTGATACTCGTTACGATCCTGAAAGGTTAAGAGTGTAGTCTGACCGCACGGCCGACCGCAATCCAGCCCGCGCTTGCCATTCCCGCTTGAGGCGGGACATGGCCCCAAGGAATAAGCGGAGTGCTGCGCACAAGGTGTTCAGGCCTCGCGGCACAAGTCACGCCAAAAGCTTCGTTCGGTTCATTGCAAAAGTCCCGCGCGTGGCCGTGCTGCAAAGCAACGGATGAAAAAGTTTTAAGGTCTTTTGCTTTGCATCACCACCACCTTGCCCCAGCGCACATACCAAGGCTTTGCAAAAAACCTCACTACGCTTTTGTCATGCCTTGTGCGGCTCGGACGCTTGCCATTCCTTCGTACTCAGTCATTGGCAACCTCACTTCACACCTTGTGCTTGCACGGCTAATGGCCGGCCTTATTTTTTTGCGGGGGGAATAAGGAGGCCGGCCATGCCCCTTGTTCGTGCGCGCCTTGTACCGCGCAGGCTCCCCCCGCAACCCCCGTACGCCTGCGCGGGCGCGCCTGGACCTCACCGTGATGAGCGTTGTAGGAAAGTTCATCAGGACTTGACCGTGAGCCGAATACAAATACAAGTGCGCAAGCTTTAGCAGCGCCATGAGAGGCATGGTGTTTTGAAAGAAGTTCAGTGGTTGGCTTGCAGCATCACCGTCAAAGGCAAAAGATTGAAAGGGAGAAGCACTGATCCAGGTGAGAATGAATCTTTTATCTTTGCCTGTGATGTATTACCCTTTTTCTACACAGGAAGTTTATCCGTATCTTAGCCTATCAAAAAAACATGGGTTGTTTACGGCTGACATACAGGGAAAAGGAAAACGGATCATTTTTTTTGGCCCAGGAGAGAAAAAGAGAGAGGCCGGAAAAAAGTATCAAGTACTATCCCTTTGGTCTTCAGACGATGGAGAGTTGGACAAGGGAAAACACAACAAACCAATTTTTGTACAACTCCGCTACCGAACTCAACGGCACAACAGGCATGTACGACCTGGCTTTTAGAAACTACGATCCGGTAT